>CASEIK010000025.1 GCA_949288005.1 uncultured Mycoplasmataceae bacterium
TTGATAAAAATATTCCTGCACCGATTTTAAAAATATTAAAAAAATTCACAATTACCTTTCAATAATATCAACAGCCCCACCACCTAGACAAATATCATTTTTGTACAAAACTGCATACTGTCCTTCAGCTACAGCAATTGAACCATTGGGATATTTAATTTTAACACTATTATTTATAATTTCTACATTACATTTTATTAATTCTTGTCTATGTCTAAACCTAACACATAAATTGTTTAAATTAGTAGGTTTATATATCCAATTAAATTCATTTACAACACATGTATGAGATAGAAGATGATTATGTCTTGTTGATTCTTTACAAACATATAGAATGTTCTGGTTGACATTTTTTTTACAGACATAATATTTTTCCTTCATTCCTCCGAGATTTAAATTATTATTTTGACCAATAGTGTAATACATTGAACCATAGTGTTTACCAACAATTTTATTATTATCAATATCAATTATGTCACCTGGCATGTTTGGTATGTAATTTTCCATGAATTGTTTAAAGTTTCTTTCACCAATAAAACATATACCTGTCGAATCCTTTTTATTTCATACAGGAATATTATTTTCTTTAGCTATTTTTCTTACTTCATCTTTTGTTAAGTCTGCTAATGGAAAAACAACCCTTGATAACTGTTCTTGTGACAACGAACATAAAAAATAAGTTTGATCTTTCGATGTATCTTTACATTTTTTTAACAAGACATTTTTTCCATCAATTTCTTTTTTTGCATAATGTCCAGTGGCAATATGTTCATAACCAATTTTGTTTGCATATGAAAGAAAAAAACCAAACTTTATGTATTTATTACATAAGATATCAGGATTAGGAGTCCTACCTTTTTTATATTCATCGATAAAATATTTAAAAACAAAATTTCAATATTCTTCAATAAAGTCAATTTTTTCAATGCTAACGCCAATGTGCTGAGCAATTTTTTGTGCATCCTCTCATTCATATTGAGCATCACACTTATCCTTCTTATTATCATAATTTTCATTGTTAACAAAACTATCTCAATTTTGCATGAAAATTGCATGAACATCATATCCTTGTTTCTTTAATAAAAAACAAGCAACCGCTGAATCAACACCACCACTCAAACCTATGACTATTTTTTTATCATTCATACTAAATTAATAAATTTATTATTTAATTATATATTAAATAAAATTATATTAACTTTCATGTTTTAATTATGGATTTATTACTTAATTCATTCATCAACTTTTCAATATTAGAATAATTTTTCACATATAAAACTAAATCGCAAGTAAATGTTTTATTTTTTTTATCCTTACTAATAATATAACTTGATATAGTATTTTTGTATTTTTGAATAGCAGAAACAATACTTATGGATGTGTTGTTTGAAAAAGCTCCAGTAAGAATTAATTTTGCTCTAAAATTACGATCAGTTTTCTTTAGTTTTTCTTTATCTCAATTTAAAACTACAATCTTATCATTTTTGTTTACATTCTTACAATCATATTTATGAACCTCTAATACATCTCCATTTAAAACACCAACAGTATTTAATGGTGGAATCTTAGAACAACATTTTGTTATTATAATGTTATTAACATAATATTGTTCTTTAGATTTGATTAGTGAATTTTCTCAAACTCATTTTCAAGATTTTGACTTAACTTTTTTTATAATTTCATCACTTATTTCCTTATCGGTTGAGAAGATGTTTAACAATTCATTTTTATTCAATCTAATAACTTTCATATTTTCTAGAAATTCTTTAATACTATTGATGTTAAAAGTATTTAGTATAAAGTCTTCAATCGTCTTTTTGTCATAGTTTGTATTACATTTTTTGTTTACAGTATCAATAAATGAAGAAACATTACTTTGAATATTTAGTGAAATGCTATTAATTTCATCATTTAATCATTTAATAAGATTTTGATCTTTAGTTCAGTTTAATCAAGATTTATTGATAGTTTTTTTGTTATCATATATTATTCTAATCATATCACCTGAATCAAGTGTTGTAAAAATACTGACACGACTATTATTAACATATATTTCTTTTAAATAAGGTAATTTTTTTATGTCAGATAAAGCCGCAAATTCAAAAACATTAATATTTTCATTAATGTTTTCTCATTTTTCAATATTTTGGTTATATATATTGATATACTTTTGTTTAGCAATTTTTTTAATCGTGTTTAAACGTTCATCTACATCACTTGTAGCATCTTCAATTTTTAATGCCAAAGTATTCATTTCATCACTAAATGGATTTTTCTCCTCTTCTTTGTATCGTCAATGCGACGCTACACCAAAGTTAGCTACCTTATCCATTTCTTTGGTTCTTATTTGAATTTCAACATTTAATTCCTTGTAGAAAATAGCAGTATGTAATGATTGATATAAATTAGCTTTTGGAGTGGAGATAAAATCTTTGAATGAATTTTTTAAATTATAAAACATAGTATGAATAATACCTAATACTAGATAACAATCTAATGTTGATTCAACAATAATTCTCATGGCAAATAAGTCAGTGATTTCTTCGTCTGCTAGCAATTTTGAATATGTTGAATAAACGCTTTTAATTCTAGATGATGTCTTAAATTTAATATTATGATCAGTTAATGATGTTTCTATTCTATTTATTATTTCTAAAAATACATCATTATATTTTTTGACTTGTGATTCAATCATTTTTTTTGTATATTCATATGTCGATGAATCAAGAATTTTCATACAAATATCTAACATTTCAACCTTAATCTTATACATCCCTAATCTACCTGCAAGATTTGCATAAATTTCTTTAGTTTCTAAAGCAATTCTTTTTTGTTTTTCCTTTTTTAAGTAAAAAATCGTTTTCATATTGTGGTATCTATCTGCAATTTTTACAAAAAGTACGCGTAAATCTTTGGAAATGTTTAAAAAAACTTGAATTAAATAATTTTGTTTATTTCCTCCATAAACATTTTCACTTCTATTCTTATTTGAATATTTAGAAATTTTTGTAACAGATTTTACAAGATAAAACACATCATCATTAAATTGGTTTTTTAAATCCTCTTCACTTGCATGCGTGTCTTCTAGAACATCATGAAGAATTCCAGCACATATGGTAGCATAATCCATATTTCAATCAATTAATATTAATGCAACTTGTAAGGGGTGTGTTACAAATGGATCTCCACTTTTTCTAAGTTGACCATCATGATGTAAAACAGCAAAAGCTATAGCATCCTTAACTAGGTTAATTTCCTTTTTTAAGTAGTTAGCTTCTTTCATTTTTGTAATTATTTCATTAGTCTTTTCTTCAACAATATTTTTAATCATAATATATTAGTATTATAAAGCAATTTTTTCAGTTAAATTATATATATTTGATCCAACAATTTTTTCTATTCTATTTACAAATAATTTGATTTGATTTTCATTTCTTTTTCATGTATTATCTAGCAAATAATTTTTTAATAATTTGTCTATTGATAAATTAGATATAAAGAATATTGGTAAGTTATTTTCAAGTCTATAAATCAATATTGGATATAAATTATCAAAGTGTGCAAATTTATTTATTGTTTCAGCTCCAATTTCATCAACAACTAAAACATCAACCATTTTAAGTTTTTCTATAAATTGATTATGTGTTCTTTCATCTTTTTCAAGACAAGATATATTAGATGAAAATATGTTCATATTAATAACAGCTATTTTAAAATTTAATAATGCTAATTCATTACACAATGCAATTGCTAAAAAACTCTTACCAGTTGAAATCGGACCATATAAATAGAATGAATTCAGTTCTTTTGTTTTTTTCATCTTTAAAAGAAATTTGATAAAACTAATTCTTTTAATGTCATTATTATTTACAATAATGTTTTCTTTATTTAATAGTTGTTTATTTTTTGAAATATTGATATCTGAATAAATATAGTTGTTTTTAATATTAAGACTTTTTTTTATCTTTTTATTTTCACAATTTGTAGTAATTATTTCTAATTTATTAAATTTGTTTCTAATTAAATTTATATGATATCCACCAAGCACACATTCATCGCCCGGATGATTTAGACATTCATTATTAGTATCAATAATTTTTTTAATTGTTAAGTAATTATCTATTACTTCTTGTTTTGTAAGTTTTAGATTAGCAAATTTTTCATTTAAAATAATACTGTTAAAATCAATCTTATTCTTCATTATCAATCAATACCTTTGTAGTTATTTACTTGTTTATTATTCATTTTATTCCTATGTTTAAGAGCGGATTTTAAATGATTAATAATTAATTCTGGATTTTTTAAATTTAATCTATTTATAGTGATTGCGATTTTTTGTAAGTATATTGGTTCAATCCTACCAGAGTTTACAACAATGCAATAATCTAACAAGATATTAATAATGAAATCTGGTAAGTGATAGTTATTCCTTAATTTTGCAATAGTTTTAGATTCAAGTTCATTGATAGGTTCTTTTTGTGAACAAGCCAAATATTGTTCACTATTAATTATCTGATAGTTGTTAATTATTTTATTCATTTCATCTTTTGACATATCATTTAAAAATAAATTTAAATTTCTATTTAGTTCAATTATTTTGCTATACTCACAAATGTTTTTTGATTTAATTAATTCATTTATTTTTATGTCTAGAATTTTTTGATCAACTAGTAATTTATTTCCTATACAATAAATCGATTTATAACAACAATTTAAAATTTCACTATAACTAATTTCATTTTTCAAGAATAGACTTTTTATTTTAGCAATTACCTGATCATCAATTGACACAAGATTGTGTGTTAATTTAAATAAATCATCATATAAGGCATTAACATCAAACTCTTCTAACTCTATATCATTAAAAACACTTTCAAATGTTGCACTAACATTTATTAGTCCAATTGTTTCATTATTTCCATCAAATGCATATTTTGTTCTTTCAAATTCATTTGGACTTATCCTTGATTTTAAGAGATTAATATAGTTTTTATTTTCCTTAAACTCTAGTCAATTTAACGGATTTAGAATTTTAAAAACTAATAAATCATTTTTATTTTGGTCAATAAATGTAGATAAGAGATTCATTGCCTCTAACATTGATTTAAATTTGTTGAATTCCTCTATATTTTTCATTTTTAATTTCTTAACTAAATCATTTAACTCAAAGGTTGCACCATTATACATATTTTTAGATATTTCATTTTCATTTATTAATAAATTGTATAGGTTTATGCTATCGATACCAATAATTGGCATGTATAAGTAATTTAAGGATTTATTATTTACATTTAGATCAAAATCACACACTACTTTACACTTCATAAATCACTCCAAAAAAAGTATATATTAAATATCAACTTTTAGTTTTCCATGGTATTTTTTTTAGTTTTTTTTCACTGACTAACACCTAATTATTAACAAAGATAACCACAAAAAAATGCAAGAAAAATGGTATTTTTTTAATTTTTTCCACACTTTTGTGGATTATTTTACAAATAAATATATATATTTTATTTGTATTTTTTTGCAAAAATATGGTAATTCCTATATTATAAGTATTGATTTTTTATTTAATGATAAAATAACAATAATCATATATGAAGTATTTCAACAAAAAAGCATTAAAGTTTGTTTTATCAATCGCTAGTATATCAGTTGTGTCATCGACAACTTATAGTGTTGTTTCAGCTTGCAATGCTAACAATTCATCAAATTATCAATCTAATTCTCCAACAAGTAGTACTTTTAATTCAAATTTATCTAAGTATGCTAGAACTAATAGTTATGTTGGAACTAATTGAAATATTACAAGCGAAGATAATGTTAACCGTATTCATTTATCTGCCATTGATGATACAAATTTTTCATTGATGTTTCCATATGAGGTAAACATTGATCAAATAAAAACCTTTTTATCTAAGATGTATAAATCAGTTTTTATTGGTAATTATAAAAAACCATCTAGTGATAACTTTGTTGTTAATGATATTTTGGCTAACAATAGAGAAGGTTGAATAGAGGCAAATATTAGTTGTCGTGGTTATTATGATGATAAGAACACTTGAGTTGATGGTATGATGCCTTATACCAAAATTAGAATAAGCAATTTCAAAACTGCAAGACCAACTCCAACTAGAATTCTACAGAAAACTAGTAATGGTAGCATTGCTCTATATAATGATTTTCCATCAAATTTATATAAAGATATTTCATCTGCAAACTCATACACTGCTTTAATTAACATCATGAAAAACATCGTTATTAATTTTAATGAGGAAAATTTTCCAACATCATCACAACTTAAATTAGTTTCTAATTCTAATTCAATTAGTAATGAATTAGGTATTCTTAATTTATCATTTTCAATGAATGGATATTTTCAAGATGATGAATATTGCACTTATTCAAATAATGATATGGTTATTTCTGGTCAAATAAATTGTTACTACAAAGGTTTATCATCATTTAGTGGTAATGTGATTAATTTTTTGGATGAAGGTGTTACTAGTTTCGGTTCATTATCAACTTCGGATGTTGTTAACAAATTAGTTAATGGTGATAGTAAATTTACAAAATGATTGCAAGAAAAAATTTATGATTTGATAATTTTTCCAGCAAACAATTCATCGCCAGCGTCTATAAGTTTTTCAAAAAACCCAGATGATTATCAAGTCATGAGTGATTCTGGTTTGGTTGTATTGTCCGGTTCGATGAATAATGTTTTTGTCGAAAATCAAACAATAAGTGATAACTATAAATTTGGCAAAGATTCTATGCAAATAATCATTTCTGGTCTAAATAAAATAGTTAATACTTCTGTTGTCAAACAACAAAATTATCCAATTGTTGATTTTTCTTCCGGTAATAATGGTTTTTATCCACTATTAAAACCATCTGAGGTTAAACAAAAATTGATTGATTCTATCAATGTTAGTTGATCTAATCATGAAAATTTTGCTAAGAAGTTTTTTCTTGTTCTTAATCCTCCATCTGATTTAGAGAACTTTAAACTTAAAAAAATTAATGCAGTTGCAAATGATGCAACTGGAGAACTAAGAATTACTGAACTTGTTTTTAGTAATGCTTATATTGATGGTTCACTAGCTGATTTAGTTGTATGTTCTTCAGATATGGATCAATCTATATTAAATAATTTTGTTTATACATTTCCATTAATACTTCAAAATAATACTGAAATTTCTGGTTTCATGTATTTGCCATATGAATTGACTCAAAATTTATTTCCTTATCAATTTGATTTTAATGGTAATGTATCTAAATTAAAATCATCAATTAAAGAAGTCTTAATTTCCAATTTACCTGAAAATTTTGATATTAATAATGATTTAGAAATAAAATTATCACAAGATAATGCCATTGATAATCAAAATGGTCAATTAAAAATGGATGTTTATGTCAAAAAGTACATCAAGAATAATAATCTTGTCGATGCATCAGCTGGAAATATTAATGATTGATTAAAGAAAACAGTAATTGTTTCTGGTTTTAGATCAATCAATCCTACTTACATCGAAAGAAAATTAGATTATCCGAAGGATTTATTACCAAGTGATTTAGAAAAATATTTAACTAATAAAAATGATTATGAAAAATTTAAAATATTTTTTGAATTGCATAATTTACCTCCAAATCAAAAAGATGATATTCAATCTAATATTTCAAATTTCAAGATTAGCCATGTAGATAACTTAAATGGCACCCTTGATATATCATTTACACTTAATAATGGTTATTTTGCTCATGATGAGTTTTCTACATTTAAAACTGACCCTCTCTCTATTACTGAAACATTCAATTTATTTAATCATAGTGCACCAACAAAAATTTTGATGCCTATTAAGATAGTTGGTGCTAGTCAATTCACTGTATCAGAATTTACACAATCTATTATTGATAATACTTCAGAGGAAAATAATACAATTATCAAAAAAAGTGTTTATGATAGTGCGGTTTTTTTACCTAGCGATGTGAATGCATCTAATTTTAAGAATTTTATCAGAGTGGATAACTTTAAGCAAATAGATGATATTGGAAAAACGTTTGTTGCTAAAGTAAGACTAAAAAAATTCTATGATGATAATGGTATTTTAGTTGAATCTAACAGTTGATCATCTTCTAAAACTTTTTATGATGTTCCTTTTTATGGTGATTTTAGAGATGTTATTAACACACGTTTTAAAAATGGTTTATCAATTAATGTATCAACTATCTTTCCAGAAGCATCAAATCTAAGTTGTAGAAGTTGAAATGAAGGAGATATTAAAAAATTTATTGTTGATAATTGACAAAAATTATCGATGATTATTGGAGATATTCCTCCAATTTTTGATATGCAAAATGATTTATTAATTAAGCAAATTGTATACAAAGAAAATCAAGGTAAAATTGTTCTTAATCTTTCATTGGATACTTTTTATTTTGATCAACAACTAATTGTAAATTATCCTAACGGTTATAGAGATGAAACTATTATTACACTTACTGGTTTTTCATCTCAGGAAGATACTCAGATATTTAATACATCTACATCACCTGTTAATGCTACTTTTGATTCTTTTGCTTCAGATTGAGTTTTAAATAAATCAGATGATGAATTAAAACAACTTATAATAAAAAATGCTCTAGATGGTAGTACAAAGGATATTTTACCAAGTGATATAAGTAATTTAGTTATTAATAGAATTGATGATAAACTTGGTATGATTAGTGTAAGTTTCATGGTTAATAAATATTGAAAAGACTACACACTTCAACAAGTGAGTGATGGAAATGTTCCTCCATTAGAGGGACACAATGTTTGAATATCGGGTTTTAAGACAAGATTACAATCTTCATTTTCTTTAAATTCATCAATTAATTTGAATCAACAATCAATAATTGCATCTAATTTTTTCAATGATCCTAATCATGATGAAGTGTATTGAAAACAGTTATTTATTGATAATAATGTTGTTAATATAAATTCATTACCTTCAAATATTGATTTTGTTAATAATTTAATTTATGATAAGTCTAATGTTGTTATTGATAATTTAAATGGTACTATCACTTTTAATGATGTTCATTATAATCAGTATTTTGGACAAACATTTTCAGTTATAAGAAACAACGGAAGTTATGATCAAGCTTTTCAAGCAAAAGTTACAAATCAGGATGATTTAGCTGGTTACCCATATCCTACATCTATTGACACAAAACCATTAGTAGTTATTTCTGAATCACCAAAAATATCTATTGTTATTAAAGGATTTCAACAAATTTCTAGTAAAACAGATTTGTTAAACCAATCATCACTTGAATTTGACAACTCTTCCTTCTTAATTCAAAATGGTTATTCTTCATCCTTAGTGTTTGTTGCATTAAATGATGTATCTAATCAAAATCATGATTCATTTTTAAATGAGTTTAAAAGAGTTGTTTTTAAGGATTGTGTTATTGGTACAAAGTTAGAGTTAGATGTTAATAATTTGACAATAGAACCTATTTCATATAATTCTAATGATGGAACAATAGTTGTAAATGTTAAATTAAATAAGTATTGAGATGAAAAAGGTGCTCTAATTGATTGTGTTCAAGACAAAACAAAACAACCACTTGAAAGAGAATATACATTTAGTGGATTTACCCCTTCTGTTGATACTGTAATAAGTGATAATGTAAGAGTTGATGCAAGAAACATTGGTAACTTTATTGAAAAATCACCTTCAGAATTAAAAGGATTATTAACACAAGATAACTCATTATATACATCATTAATAAAACAAACAATCATAGAAAATTCTATTTTAGGTAATAAAAATACACCTGTAAACTTAACTTCAAATGTTATTTTAGTTGATTATGTTGAAAATGATATTGATGGAACATTAGAAATTAAATTTAGCATTGGTGAAATATGAAAAGATGGTTTAGTTGTTTCAAATACTAGAAATAAATATTCAATCACAATATTTAATTTAAAAAAACAACGTGAAACGTCTGTTTTATCTCCTATTGATTTAAATGATTGATACAATACTGAAAATAAAACATCAAGGTTTGATGTTAGAAATATTTATGCAAAAGATTTTCTTTTATCCGGATATAATGGTGTTGATTTTGATACTACATTTAGAAATCTTTTGAAATATAATAAAATAGAATTAGTATTTAATGGTGTTGATAATCAAGATTTTAATAATATTTCAATTAACTCCAAGATTGCTAATGATAATGATATAGAAGTTACGTTTGTAATGGTTGCTAGATATTTAAATGGTAATGTTTTTGTTGAAGAAGAAAAAGAATTTACTACAAAGTTAATTGGTTTTAAAAAAGTTGTTAGTGGTCCTACAAGATTAACTAGAACAAATAAAGTAATTATTAATGATCCTTTATCATCATGAGTTGTTAGTAACAAAATTGATGCCTTCACTTTTTATAAAATAATTTCTGATGTTTCACATAAAGACTACCAAATGGTTTATGAATGATTACAAAAACTTATTTTTGATAATTGTGTTGATAAATTTTCAAATATTGGTCAAGGTAAGCCTAATCAAATAACTTATAAGGATGTAGTTGTTTTAACAAGTGTTATTGATGGCAGCACACCAAATATTTTCGATGGAACTTGCCCTATCAGTTTTTATTTAAGTAGTTACTATGATGAAAACGGGAATTATGTTAAAAATAGTAATCAAAATGATGCATCAAAAAATTATTTGTTAAAAACTGTAACTTTATATCCATTTCATAAAATTGATAGTAATAATCAAGCTACTGTACCAATTGCAGAAGGATCTGTAGTAGAGATTAGTTCAGTTAAGGTTGGAAAAGATGACATTGGAAATATACTTGAAGACTCCACTCTAACAACAATTAAAGCTTCTGATGTTTTAAGATCAAATTACAATGATTTATTTAAAGCATGAGTTATGCAAAATTTATATTTTGGTAACCTTAATGGTATTTTGTTTAATTCAATTGATGATGCTAATAATGTTGAACTTATAAACACATCATTTTCTAATGCAAACGATGAGGAAGGTTATATTATCATTAATGCTCGTTTACATAATTATTGAGAAGTAGATGGTTTTGGTAGGAATGGCTGTAATGCTGTTAATATAAAAATTACTGGTTTCAAAAAAGTTGCTGCAACTAAGTTTAATGATACAACTCATGATTTAACTTCAAATGTTCCTAGTGAACCTGGTTTCACTGATATAATTGAAGAAATAAAAAACTCTAAACCAAAAGAATTTATATCAAAAGTTAATTCTGGTGAAGTGCCTTCTAATATTTTCATAGATTATGTGAAAAAATGAATTGTTATAAATAGAGATGAAGTATTTAGTTTCCTACCTGAAAATATGACTGATAAAGAATTGTATAACAACATTTATATTGATGTTGATGAAAATGGTTTTCCAATTATGCAGTCTGATAGTTCTGGCGAAATTAAATTATCACTAGGAATCAAAAAATATCTTAATAGCGATGGAAACATTGTTACTCCACCTTCTCCACCATTATCAGGTCAAGTGATTTTTTCTGGTTTTTCTACAATTGGAGAACCTACAATACTTGCTGCTGAATCTATTGTATCAATAGTAGAACTTCAAGCTAATCTTCCATGATTTGTTGCACACGACAGAGATGGAAGAGCTTATTCTACAATAACTGTTAATTCCTTAGTAAAAAACAATGAGTTTATAGATAATAATGAAAAAAATGTTATTAAACGAATAATTTTAAATAAACCAGATAAAAACGATGGTGAACATTCTAATAATTATAAAATATTGGGTGGTAAACTTTCTTATAATGTTGGATCTCCTGAAAATATAATTATCAATAAAGTGGTTGCATTTGAAACTTTGGGTATTATTGATGTTTATTTTAGTTTAGGTGTTGCATGAACTGCTGAGGATGATAATGAACCTACTAATAAAAATATGTCAGCAAAGTTGACTTTGACAGGATTTAAAACTGTTGATCCAATAATTCAAATAAGTGAAAAAATCTCTCCTTTTATTATTGGTGGTGTTGCTGGAGGTGTCTCTTTAATTACTATACTTATAGTTTTCTTAATTTTTTATAAACGACGTAGAGATATTGAATATCAACAATAAATATGATTAAAAAAGCTTTAGCAATAGATGGTAACTCTTTATTTTATAGAATGTATTATGCTACTATTAAGTTAGCTGAATTTGCTATAAATAATAATTCAATTCCGAATAATGCAATTAAATTATTGTTAAATACAATCCTAAAGTATTTAAATAACAATGAATATGATTATTTTTTTATTGCTTTTGATTCTAAAGAAAAAACTTTTAGACATGAATTATTGAGTTCATATAAGGAAAATAGAACAAAGGCACCAGATGATTTATATTCTCAAATGGTTGATGCAATCGAATGTTTAAAATTACTTGGAGTTTATGTTGCACAAAAACCTGGTATTGAGGCTGATGATTTAGTTGGTTCATTTGCAAAATTTATGGGCAACAACAATATTGTTGTAGATGTAATTTCTTCTGATAAGGATTTATTACAATTAGTGGATAATAATTGTAATCTAAAATTAATAAAAAAAGGTGTTTCAGAATTTGATGAGTACAATATTAATAATTTTTCTGAAAAATTTCATGGTTTATTACCAAAACAAATAGTTGATTATAAATCTATTATTGGAGATAAATCAGATTGTTTACCAGGAGTGAAAGGTATCGGAGAAAAAATAGGTATAAAATTATTATTGGAGTTTGGTAGTTTAGAAAATATATATGATAATATAGATAATTTATCACCAACTATAAAACAAAAATTTATAGATTCTAAAGAATTAGCTTATAAATGTAAAAAACTGGCACAAATAGTAACAAACGAATTTGATAATTATAATGATATAAATGTTTTTTTGTTAAAAAAAATTGATACATTTGGACTTGATAAATATATTAAAAAATATAATCTTAAAGATTTAGAGAAATATACTTTTTTAACTCAAGAGAGCTTATTTGATAAAGGAGATTAAAAATGCCTGAATTACCAGAAGTTCAAGTCGTTATAAATTATTTAAGAAAAAATATTCTAAATAAAAAAATAATTAATGTTGAGATTTTCTTGCCTAAGTTAATAAAAAATTGCAATGAAGTAGTTTTTAAAAAAGCATTGTTAAATAAACAAATAATAGATATTAAAAGAAGAGGAAAATACTTAATTTTTTTATTATCTGATGGTTTATTTTTTCTTTCTCATTTGAGAATGGAAGGAAAATATTTTTATGAAGATAAATCATTCAAAAGAACTAAGCATGATTACATAATTTTTACATTAGAAGATAAAACAAAATTAATTTATAATGATACTCGTCAATTTGGAACATTTGAAATTTTTAATACAATAGATGATTTAAATAAATCTAAATCAATTGCAAAATTAGGTATTGAACCATTTAATGATAACTTTAATTTTGAATATTTTTTTCCATTAGTAAGAAAATCATCTAAATCAATAAAAACATTTCTTTTAGATCAATCTAATGTTGTGGGTATTGGTAATATTTATGCAAATGAAATACTTTTTGCTAGCAAAATAAATCCATTTATGAAAGCTAATAATTTGACTGATTCAAATATTTTAGATATCATAAATAACACAAAGAGAATTTTATCTGAGTCTATAAAGAATAATGGTACAACTATTCATACATTTAGATTTAGTAAATGATCAATTGGTGATTATCAAAAATTTTTAATGGTACATATGAGAAAAAATCATCCATGTAGTATTTGTGGTACATTAATTGAAAAGGTAGAAATAAATGGTAGAGGCACATATTATTGTCCTAAATGTCAAAATGTTAATGTTAAGGGGGATAAATGCTAGTTTTAATCACTGGAAAACCTGGAGTAGGTAAAACTCATATTGTTAAATTGTTAACTAATGATGGTTATGAATCGTTTGTGGTTGATGATTTTATAAAAAAAATATATAAGAAAAACAATATTGGTTATATTGTTATCAAACAAAAGCTTGGTGATGAGTTTGTTGATGATTATAGTGTTGATACAAAAAAAGTTTTGGAATTTGCTTGTAAAAGCAGAGAAAACTTTAAAAAATTAACTGATTTGATATGACCGATTATAAAAGATAAACTTATTAATCTTAAAAAGGAAAATAAATTTGTTATTGTTGAAATGTCTATCTATCTATTGAATAGAGAATTTTTTAGTAATATTTTTGATAAAGTTATTATTATTGATAGAGCTAATAATCTTCTTTTCTTAAATGAAACTCAACAAAAATTCTTACCATATTATAATGAGAAGCTATATAAAGATACTGATTTAATAATTTCTAATAATCAAGATATTTTGCAATGTTATGCAGAAACTAAAACTATAATTAATAAGATTATACAAAGAATATCTAACTCACTATACAGACCTATAGATGATGGTTATTATCCAAAAAATAATAATGTAAAATCTGTTTATATTATTTGACCTAGTATTTATAATTTTCAATTTAGTATTGAAATAAAACAGATAGAAAATACTTTTATTGATGCAATTTCTTCAATATGCAAAATCATTGATGTTAATGTTGGTGTTGATCTTATTTCATATGAAAATGTTAAGAATTTTTTACCATCAAATATAAATCTTTTTAGAATACATTTATTCCCTTTTTCAATCAATAAAGAATTATTGGTTTTTCTAGAAAACAGAGTTGATAATGATACTAGAGTGTTAATTTCAAAAAATCATGATAACCTTTATTCTCAACTTTTTAAGAACTATTATTTAAATTATACTTTCCCTTTTAAAATAAGTAATAATGATTTCATGGTGATAAATAACACATTATTTATTATTGAATCTAAATATGAAATTATTGGTGAAAGTTATGGATATAGTAACTCACAAATTGATAATATATTTAAATTGTTTTTTTGTGTAGATGATGTAATTGTTATTAAAGATGATGAAGGATCTAATGATAATAACATTTATAAATATATGAACTATTTTAATGGAGTTGTTTTTTATTCTTTTGACGAAAAGCATCGGGTAGATATATTTGAAAGTAATAAAAATATCATTACAAATTGAGCTTATAAAAACAATTTAAGAACAGAAGAAGTGAAAATAATAATTTTTGATGATTATTGTTGATTGAGTTATACAAATTTTGTGGATATAAATAATAGTATTTGCATAATAAGTCTTTGTGAAATTAATGATATTTTATTTTTGAAAAAAATTAAACAATTAAAATTAAACACTGAAGTTATCATAATTGATGGTTCTCTATATCAAGCAAATTACTATTTTAGTATCAATAGTATTGTGTTAAAAGTTCCTGAATTAAAGTTCTAATAAAAAAATTTGTTATGTATTTTTCTATCAATCAGCATTAAAGGTATTATTGTTAACAACATAATTGGGATATTAATTGCTGAACTAATACCAACAATTGGACCGTTTATAATTAGTGAACCAATCCAATCTACCTTTCAAAACACAACACCACTTGTTGTATAAGAGAATAACATTATTAGATAACTAATTATATTGAATACTAAACAAATTAAGATAACGTTAAATTTATAAAATGATTTTTTGTAAATTATTTTGTTTATCGATTCAAAAAATATGAAACAAAAAAAACCTCAATAAGGTAATAAATAATCAAAAAAAATGTGACCACTAATTCCGAAAGCTAATAAAGCAAAAGGCACTAATAGTAAAAAACCTATTTTAAATATGTATGTTCTTAGAAGGATGATTGATATTGAAAAGAATAACATTTGAATTTGTAGTGAAAAACCATTGATTACATCAACATATTTAAAAATAGTCTTTGTAATTATAACCAACGATAGAAATATACCAGACGCACACATATCATATAAAAAAATTTTTTTGTTAGTTTTATTTGATTTCTTTATCATCTATTTCAACACTTTCTTTTTCTTTTTTATCTACTGGAGAAATTTTATTATCATCTAAATATTTTTTACATTCGATTTCTGATTTAATTATCTCATTAGCAATAATACTAGCAAGCCTTGTATTTATAATAACTCTATTAAATAGTGCATTTATAACAATAAAAACAAGGAAATAACTAATTACAATTGTTATTATCCTAACAGGTATTGTTCATGATTGGTTATAACTGATCAACCCAGTTATTAAAATTATGAATAATAAAAATCATGTTGAAAATATGTATGTAAAGTAATTAATTTTTGAAAGTTTAAAGTAGGTTAATACCATTCAAACAATTAAACTAAAAATCAATATGCAAAATGAAATGATAAATGGTTCTCATGAACATCAGACAAAACGACTAACACCATAACCATATGTGCCATCTTTTAACAATCCTCAACATTTACCATTCATTGCAACAAGTCAATTATTTCTCGAAAAATTTAGCTCTCCACCATAAATTCAAGTAAATATCATTGGTATAAATAAACAGAGAGTAATTATCAAAATTAATGATCAAATTTTTCTATCAATTTTTTTGTTTTCATTACTTTTCATCTTTTAAAATTCAAAATATTTTAATATAATATATTATATAATAGTGTGTTGTTTGAATGGAGAAAATCAATGATAAATACTAGAAAAAGATTAACAATTAATGATTTAGATATTGACTATTCATTGATAAGTAAGCAACCTGGAAGAGTGATGCAAGCAAAAGCTCCTATTATATATTTACCTGGTTTTGGATGTGATTATTTAAATCATCAAAATTTTTCTAATTTACTAGTTTCATATGATTATTATGCTATTAATGCCCCTGCTCATGGGAACAGTCCGTGATATTCTACTGAAGATTTAACAATTAAGAAATATGCTGATTTAGTTATGGATTTTATAAATTCACATGATTTAAGTAATGTTATTTTGATTGGTCATTCTTCTTCTGCGGCAGTTGTTGCATTATTAAATGGTATGATACCAGATAGAATCAAGGCAAACATTTTGATTTCTCCAATTGAAACTTCTTTTCAAGCTGATGCAGAAAGAGTGAAAGATATATTGATTCCTAGATTAATTGGTGATCTTGAACAATTGTTAAGATTGCAAATCTTTAATTATGACATTAAGTCATTAAACAATCATGCTTGGGATGAATTTAAACGAGAAAAACTACTATTTTATAATAAAAATTATGATGCTTTATCTATTCAATTGGATGTTCTTTTATCAATGGAATTAAAAAATTCAATTGAAAGATTATATGCAAGCATTGATAAACCTACACTAGTTGTATTTGGTGATAGTGATGGTTTAATTAGAATTAATGATGTAGCAAATAAAATGAAAACATTGATTCCTAATAGTCAAATTAGTATTATTTCAATGGCTGGTCATGAGCCGGCTCTTGATAATGTAAATAATTACTTTAGTAATTTAATGACATTTATTGATAATGTTATGCTGTCTAATAATGAATAAATACATGGAGAATTTAGTTTATGAAAAAAAGAAATAGTGAAGTAGAATCAATGTTTGGTATTCAACCAAGTGATAGGGAACCAATTGTCTCACATAATAATGCTTCTTCTTTAACTGAATATGAATATGAATATTTAAAGAAAGAACTTAATTCTTTTTACTCTAGAAAACAACCTTACTATTCATTACCAAATAATAATAGTCAAATTAAGTGAAACAAACCACAAGTTACAAGAAGCAAAGAAGAGTTGTATGCACAATTAAAATTTTATGATGTAGTTAAAACAAAAGAAAAACTTACTATTGCTCAATTGGATGAAATTAACCGAGAAGTTAAACAAATTTATTCAGAGCTATTGCAAATTGATGGATATGAATATTTCTTAAAGCATGGTCATGAAAAACTTAGAATAGATAAATTAAATAAATGAGAAGATCCTAGAAACATTCGATTCTATCAAAGAGAAATGGATATTATTTACGATAATACGATTAATGAGTATGTGAATATTGTTATGCCAATCGAGAAATGATGAATTGTTGAAGATGATTTAAATAAACATAAAGGTTCTAATGATCCTCAAAAACAATTTGTTGATATTGAGGCTAAGAAACAATTATCTTCATATGATGTTGAACCAATTGAAATAATTAAAAATGAGGATAGAGAAAATTTTGTAGTTGAAAGAGATGATCCAACTTACTTTTCTCCTAATATTCCAGACATTGAAAAAATTGGTAAAGAGAGGGGAGATCAATCTTCAAAGAAAAATAATAAATCCTTGTTTTCTATTTTTTCAAAAAAATCAAAAAATAATGCTAAGCAAATTGATGTATCTAACACTAACAGTGTAGACACTAAAAAGGATAACATTATAGAGGATGATAATTCTAAGAATGTTGTTGCACATCAAACAATTAATCAACCTCAAAATAATAATATTCCTCCTCAATCAAATTATTACAGTCAACAATCTGTTAGTGGTGTAATTAATAATCAACAATCTTCAAATAACATGCTAAACAATGGTGTTTCAAGTAATTTTGTAAATAACCAAACTCAAAGAAACATTCCACCAATACCACCTAGAACAAATTTTCCTAACCAAGGAGTAGCAAGCAATTTTCAAAAACCATCAATTAATAATCAATATCAAAATATGCAACAAAAACCACAAAATAAACAATTTTTTGACTATCAAAAATAATTATTAATTAGAAAGGGGGTATATTTATGGAAAATAATAATCAAGAAAAAACCGAAGGTTTGAATACTTTAAATTTTGATGAGTTACGTGAAATAGTTAATAAAAGATTAAAACTTGTTAAATTTAAAAAGATTTTTAAAGGAACAATGATTGTTTTGTTAATCGCTAGTGTGATATTTATTTCATGAACTATTACCTCATTGATTATTTCATCAAGAAACAGAGGAGGATTGTTACCAAATCTTGGTAATGTTGTTGAACAAAATATAAATAAAAAATTAAAAATTACATTAGATGGTGCTATTGTTGATGGTGACAGCTTGGTTGTTAATTCAAATCAAAATATTCAATCATGTAATCTTAAATATGTTTGAATGGTTAGTAGTGATAAAACAAAGTGATTAACAATAGATAATAATGAATCGTTTGATAAATTTAATCTTGTTATTAATAATATAAAATTATCTGATTGAAAAAACAAATACATTATGTTAAAAATTTTTAAGGATAATGAATTATTTCTTGAAAGCAATGTAATAGAAGTTATTTCTTCATAAAATATAACAATTAATTATATCAAAAATTAATATTTTATGCTAAAAAATAGCGAAAATGACCCATAAATTAAAAATTCAAAAATAAGATGAAATTTAATTTATTCTCCATTATTTTTAATTCTATAAAATTATAAATTTTTTTCAATAAAATAAGCAAAAATAATAAATTTATAGATTAAAATTAGTAAAATTAACTTTGAATTCCACTTTCATAACGGTAATGTATTAAGTTTTGGGGAAACTCTAAAATAAAAAGTAAAATTTTATTAAGGAGTTTTTATGTCAAAAAAAGAATTTGATGCTAATAAATATTTAGAATTAGCAAAATCATTAAAATTAGATTCTATGGATGATATT
>CASEIK010000026.1 GCA_949288005.1 uncultured Mycoplasmataceae bacterium
CGAGAACTCAGAATTGAGGAATAATTTATAATCAATTAAAAATTCTATTTGATGATAGATTATAATTTTAATATCAAGGATTAATAGTTTTTATACTTTTTACGTTAATCCTTAAAAGTAGTTTCCCCAAAACTATCTACACTTCCTACATACTGGTAATGAATTGTTATTTTCTTTATCTAATAGGTTAGAAAATAATGAATCTATTGCATTTGTTTGTTATAACTTTATTAAAATTATTAAAAAAACACATAATGGTATTGAAATTAAAAGTTTTGATAGTTCTTCAGATATTCAGGTTATTAAAAAAATGTTTGCTCCAAAATCTAATGAAACAATGTATAGAACCAAATATTTTATTTTGGTATGGTAACATCTATTACAAGACTATAACTAACATATGATGTTCACAAAAAGTATATACATTTTAGTATGAAAACCATATGAAAATGAGATATAAAATTAGCTTTTGACAATATGCACATTTTTTGGAAGTAATTTTATGTAAGAATGATTTTTATTACTTAAAAATGTGTAAATTTATTCGATGAGATTATTTATACAATGCATTAGATTAATGAATTAATTGGAATAAATAATATTTTCATAAAATAAATTTCAATAAATATTTGTTTATTGTTGAATATTAAAAATATAAACATTTAAATATTAATTTAAATTAATATAAATTAGTTTATAATTAATTATTATGCAAAAAGAAAAAATAGCAATAGGTTTCGATTTAGGAACAACATCAGTTGGATGATCAATTGTTAAAATGAATAAAGAAAATGATTTATTGGAAATAATCGATATGGGTGTTAGATTATTTAATGACCCTATTAGTTCTGATTCTAATGTTTCAACTAGAAGAGAAGCTAGAGGTAGAAGAAGAAGAATTAATAGACAAAGAATAAGAAAATTTGATTTTTATAAACTTTTAAAAGATTATAAATATGTTTCTAGCAAGGATGAATTTGATTTATTAGTTAAAACTCCTATTTATGATGAGAATACAAATTCTTACTATATGCCATTAGATCTTAAAATAAAAGGTTTAACTAATAAATTATCAAAAGAAGAACTTATTGTGGTTTTGCATAATTATATAAAGCATCGAGGGTTCTTAAATACTATTGATGAAGATAGTTTTGAAGCTATTGAAAACTCAGATGATAAAAAAGAAAAAAAAGAAAACAAAAAAGAACAACCTATATATGACTCTAATTTGTTACCGTGTGAAAATCAATTGAAATGATTTAAACAGACAGGTAAGGTGCTTGGTAATATTGGTAATGCTGAGATTCCAAATAAAGATTACATAAAAGAAATAACAATAATCCTAAAAAAACAAAATGTTGATGAACAATTTATTGAAAGTTTTATTAATTTATTTAAAAGACATCGACATTATTCAGAAGGTCCAGGTTCTAAAAATAGTTTATCGATTTATGGTAGAACAAAACTTAATGAAAATAATGAGTTAGTATGAACTGGTGGGAACATGTGAGATAAGTTGGTGGGGAAATGTACATATTTTCCTAATGAATCTAGAAATTTTAAATATTCACCTACATCAGAGTTGTTTAATTTATTAAATGATTTTGCTAACATGAAGGTTTCTATACAAAACAACAATGATATTTCTTACTTAACGCACAAACAAAAAAATAAGATGTTATCCACAACTGATAGTTCAAAACTAACTTTAGATAAAATGATGAAAGCAATTGGTTTAACAACGAAGGATATAATTGGTGGAGTTAAAGGTATTTATCTAGAAAAACCAAAACCAGAAGTTGAATCATTAAAAGTAACTAGATGCATTCTAAATTGATTAAATAATACATTAGGGTTAAATATTAATTTGTTAGATAATCTTGAATTTATTGATAATATTTTTATCTCAACTATAAACTTTCAAAATGTTGACGATAGAGTCGATGCATTGACTAAATTTTTTGATAATTGTTCAATTGCATCGCCAACAAAAGAACAAATAATTGAATTAGCTTCTTCTAAAATTTGATCATCAAAAAAATCATCACTATCAAAAAAAGCACATATGATGTTTATTAAGTTTGCTTTAAGTGAATCTGGTGATTCTAAGGTACATTCTAAAAATCAACAATATTTTTTTAATGAGGAAATTCAATTTGATAATACTATATTTAAAAAATTTAAATATTTTCCTGAAAATTATTTTAAAGATGAAATAATGCCATCAACAGTAAAAAGAACTTTTAATCAAGCAATAAAAGTTTTAAATAGTATTTTATCTAATAAAAAATATAAAAATTATGAAATCTCAAATATTGTTATTGAGATGGCTAGAGATTTAAACTCAAAAGAAGAACGAGAAAAAATCGATAAAGAAATGAGAGCTAATGCTAATAGATTAACTAAATTAAAGAAGTACTATGGGGTTACTGATGATAGATTATTAAAAGGAGAAAATAAAATTAAATTTTTATTATGATGTGAACAAGGTCGTAAGGATATTTATAATGGGAAAGATATAGATTTAAACGAGTTATTAACTAATAGTCACAAATATCAGGTTGATCATATTATTCCAATATCAATTTCATTTGTTGATTCATTAAACAATAAGGTACTAACTAGCTATGATAATAATCAAGCAAAGAAGAATCTTACACCACTTCAATGACTATCTGGCAAACAAAGAGAAGAATATATTGATAGAGTTTATAAAACTTATGATGATATTGCAATTAGAATGCAAGAATCAAATAATAAACAAATAAAAAAATTAAAAGAAAAATATAAAAATAAAATGAATAATTTTCTTCTATATGAAGATGATCCATCAAATGATTTTGCTGGATTTATTTCTAGACAATTAAATGATACTAGATATATTTCAAGATTATTTTTATCAAGCTTAAATAAATTTTTTTCTTCTAGTGAATACTACTTAAATAGTAAACCAAAAATTAATGTTATTAATGGTGCTTTAACAACATTTGCAAGAAATAATTATTTTTCTGAAAAAGAATATGAAAAAAGATATTTATTTAAGGATAGAAATATTTATAATCATCATGCCATTGATGCCTCAATTGTTTGTTTTTTAGGAATAAATAAAAAAATTGAAAAACTGATGAAATTTAAGTATATAAGGTATGATCAAAAAGTTATTGATGGTAAAAGAGTTTGGGTTGATAATGAAACTGGAGAAGTATTAGATAATAATTTTGAATTATTTAAAGAAATGAGTGAGTCTTCAAAATCATACTTATCGCAAATGAGAGAATTTGTTTCTAATCCAATAAATAAAAATAAATTTGTTCGTTTTTCTAGAATGTTAGAAACAAAGAGTAATATATCATTAAGTGGAGAAACATTATATTCAATAAAAACAATTATAGAAAATGGTAAGAAAACAAAATATAAAGTTAATAAGTTAAATCTATTAACTGAGAAAAATAATGAAATTGATAAATTAAAGAATTTTTTTGGTGATAATGCAAAAGATAGAGAATCTCTCTTGTGTTATAAATACGATAGAGAATTATATGATGAACTATATAAAATTTTTAATAACCCTGAATATAATGATGCCAAGAATCCTTTTGTAAAATATGCTTCAAGTGATTTTATTAATGATGAGAAGAATACTAAGTCAATTTATTCGAATAAAATAATTGTATTTTTAGATAATAGATATGTAACAACACAATATTTAAGATATATATCAGGTGTTAGTAATTTTGATGATTGTTTAATTCCAAAACAACATAATAATAATGCCTTTTACGATGGTTTAAATTGGTTATCTATATATGTATATAAAACTATTGAAAATAAGTTGGTTCCATTCTATTTAGTTGCTCCAAATTTAAAATATTCTAAATTAACAAAAAAAATGGAAATCGATGATAATAAATTATCTAGTTTTATACATAAAAACAAGATTATTGATTGTAATGATTTTTTTATTATAAATAGAGGAACTGTGTTAATTAAAAATGGATTATTATTTTATGTTTCAGGAGGATCTTTTAAGCAAAATACAATAGAGATAAAAGCTCTTTTTTCTGATAATAAAATTGCTATGAAAATCTGTGATTTTCTAGAACAAACAAAGAATAATAGAATTATTAAAAGTCTTAATGCATTAGCTAATGATGGTTTTAAATTGTGTGATGTAGATATTTTGGGAAATGTTTATAATATACGATCATTATTAAAATAATGTTATATAATATAATTGGTGCAAGAGTGCACCTAGTCTTGTAATAGATGTTATTATGCCAAGACAAGGCAAAATGTCGCAATCGCTCCTTAGGGAGCTTTTTTTATTATGTATTCAATTTATGGGTTGAAGGATTATTGAAATACAAAACGCTGATAAACTTAGGTTATTTTTAGATAATTTGGTTATATATAGAGATAATGACAAAATTATTATACCAATAAATGATATCGATACATTGTTAATTGATAACATCCATATTAATTTATCTATTCAATTAATAAATAAACTTTCAGATTTTAATGTAAATGTAATCATATGTAATGATAAACATTTACCTAATACAAACTTATTACCAGTTTTTGGTAATTACAATTCACTTAAGGTGTTAAATGCTCAATTAGAATGGAATCATTATTATAAATCTAATCTTTGGGTAAAAATCATCAAACAAAAAATATCTAATCAATTATTGATATTAGAAAAATTTGATATGTTGACGAATGATATAAAAGAAGAAATGTTTAGACATATTAGAGATATTAGACCTTATGATGTAACAAACAGAGAAGGTCATGCTGCAAAAATTTATTGGCATACTTTATTTGGAATAAGTTTTAATAGAAGAGACGAAAACGAAATAATTAATAAATATTTAAACTATGGTTATGCGATTTTAAGAAGTTATTTATCGAAATCTATTGTTAAAAAAGGATTAGATCCAAGAATCTCTATTTTTCATAAGTCATTTCATAATCATTTTGCACTCTCATCAGACTTAATGGAGGTATTTAGAATAATTATTGATTTTGAAGTAATAAAAATTGTTCAAAGAGGAATTATTGATGAACCTTGATATATGATTAAACAACAATTAATAGAATGCTTTAATAATAAAATAAAAATTAACAATCAAATTAACTACATTAATAATGCAATTGATATATTTGTTGATTGCATCATAAATCAAACAGATTTTCCTACATTAGAATTCAATATTGATGAGCTCGATAAATAGATATATGAGAATTATTTTAATGTTTGATTTACCGTCTCATGAAGATTATGAAAAAAAAGAATATAGAACTTTTCACAAGAATTTAAATAAAAATGGTTTTCTTATGATTCAATTTTCTATTTATGTTAAAGCTGTCAATACATATTCAAAAGTTGCTAGAGAGATAGAGAAAGTTAAAACATTTGCACCAAAAAAAGGAAATATTAGAATGTTTTCATTAACTGAAAAGCAATATCAAGATATGGTTCTAATAGTAGGTGATAGAAATATTAATGAAATATATAACAATGATAGGAGGTATATAAAGATATAATGTTAGTATTTAAATACAACAATAATTTATATAATGTAGATTTTAATGGCATCAAAATCTTTGAAGTCAATTACACTACTAATTTTATTAAACAGATTATTTCTAATAATGAGATAAGTATTGATGGAAGAATGTTTTCATCAAAAAATATTATTTATATTAATGAAATGTCAAAATTAAGTGAATTTATCAATATGTATAAAACTAATATACTTTATAAGAAAATTATTGAATATATTGGTGATGAATCATTAGTAAAAAAAGATGTTATTGATAATGTAATAAAGAAAATTAATGAAGATTTTGGCATCAATGATTTACTTATTGAACAATATGATTTAAATAAAATAATTACTGCTACTTTTGAAGTAAATAATGAAGAGTATATTAATGATTGATTGATGATTGAAATATTAAATAAATTAGAGCATAGTGAAAAGAAGCTTATTATTTTTGATAATTGTAAATATGTAGATTATAATTTATGTAAAAAATTATTAAATAATTACCATATATTAATAGTTTGTAGTGATATTAGAGGGATAGTAAATAATTATATGGAATTAGAAATTTGTTGTTTTGTTGGTTCAAATACAATTTTTGAGATTATCTGTTTAGAGAGGTTGATTTCATATTTAGAATTTAATTTATCTGATCAAATTCAAGAAAGTGATTTAAATAAATACCTAAGTTTTGATAAGAGCAAAAAATCCTCATTAATTAATTTTTATCTAAAAAATATATAAAAAAACGCAAATTTTATTTTATTTGACATTTTGGTATGGTAACATCTATTACAAGACTATAACAAATGAACGACGGAACACTTAAACGCACTAATTTTGGTATGGTAACATCTATTACAAGACTATAACCAAACACAATTAATATTGAAAAGTTACAAAATTTTGGTATGGTAACATCTATTACAAGACTATAACTTCATTTTTGTTTGTTTCAATTTCATTATCATTTTGGTATGGTAACATCTATTACAAGACTATAACCTAACTTATCACTTTGTAATTGTTTT
>CASEIK010000027.1 GCA_949288005.1 uncultured Mycoplasmataceae bacterium
CTACGCATGGAAGAATCAAAATCTTCTGCCTTACCGCTTGGCTACAGGCCAATACTGGTGGACAGGGACGGATTCGAACCATCGAAACTTTCGTGGCTGAGTTACAGTCAGCTGCGTTTGGCCACTTCGCTACCTGTCCAAAGTGCATATATAATATGCGAATATATTATATAATAATTTTTTTAAATTCCTTTAAAATACATTCACTAAATTTTTTTAGTAGAAATTTCTTCAATAGTGATTTTATAATGATGATCAATTCCTTTTACCTCAACTGTTTCACCCTTTTTTCTTCCTAACAAAGCTTTAGCTATTGGTGACTCATTAGATATCTTATTTTCATCTGGATTAGACTCAATGGTACCAACGATTTGGTAGCAATATGATTCGTTATCACTTAAATCTTTAAATTTTACTCAATTGTAAATAGAAACAATACCTTTTATATCCTTTCCATCACTAATAATGCAATTTTCTAATGTATTTTGAATATCAGAAATTCTTTTTTCAATTTCTTGTTGCTTTTCCTTTGCAGCATCATAATCAGCATTTTCGGATAAATCACCTTGTTCTCTTGCTTCTTGTAATTGTTTAATAACCTCAGGTCTAACTTTATCAATTAGATGTTGTAATTCATTTTTTAATTCTTCTTGACTTTCTTTTGTTAAAATAATTTTTTCCATATATCCTCTTTTAAATTACTAATATATTATATATAATAAAATTAGTAAAATTAAATAATTTTGGAGGAAATATGTTTGAATTAGTAAAACTAGATTATGAATATAATGCTCTAGAACCATATTTTGATGAAAAAACAATGTTGATTCATCACACAAAACACCATCAATCATATGTTAATAATTTAAATAATGCATTATTAAAACATCCCGAATGACAAGAAAAAAATCTTGAAGAATTATTGACTTCACTACATTTATTACCTGAAGATATTAAAACAACTGTCAGAAATAATGGTGGAGGAGTATATAATCACAATTTTTATTTCAAAATATTAACTAAGGAAAAAACAAACATTTCTAATGAGTTATCTGAAGCAATTAATCGTGATTTCAAAACTATTGATAATTTAAAAGCAACTTTTTATTCTGCAGCACTTTCAAATTTTGGTTCAGGATGAACTTGATTGTGTC
This sequence comes from uncultured Mycoplasmataceae bacterium, assembly GCA_949288005.1. Lineage (GTDB taxonomy): Bacteria > Bacillota_I > Bacilli_A > Mycoplasmatales > Mycoplasmoidaceae > Mycoplasma_L. The sequence continues at coordinate 1,155 of CASEIK010000027.1, forward strand.
TTGATAAATCTAATAAATTAAAGGTTGTAAATACATCAGGTCATGATTGTGTTATTACTAATGGATATAAACCATTAATTTGTATTGATATTTGAGAGCATGCATATTATTTAAAATTTCAAAATAGAAGAAATGAATTTATTGAAGTATTTTGAGAATTAATTAATTGAAATATTGTTAGTGATTTGTTCAATAAATATATTGGTTAATTTATTCTTTCTCAATTTCCAGATTCATTTGCTATAAATTTTTCTCCAACTTCATTTTTGAAATATCATTTACCATCTTCAAGATATGGCTGATTGATAATTTCATTAGATATATTATTGTTTAAAATTTGATTACTTATTTGATTATCTATATTATTTACGGGTGATTGATTAGTATTATTTTCAATTGATTCATCAGCGATGATAATATTTTGTTTATCTTTGGGTTTCAAAAAAGATTTTTTAGTTTTTTTAGAATTTGAACTATTATCATTTGTGTCTTGAATGTTGTTAATAATTGGTTCTTTTGTATTGATAAAACGATTATAGTAAAGTGCAAAAAATCTACTCTTATTCAAACCATATAAGAAGTCTCTTTTGAGATATTTACTTAGTATAGTATTAATTCATGAATCAATCCTATAGAAAGGTTCTCTAAATAAAAAACTATTATGATATCAAGGTTGATATATTGTTACAATTTTATGTTTGTCTCTAGTGAAAATATTTTTTGATATTATCAATAATGTCATCATTAATATTATCATGATTGAAAATAAAAATTCAACAACAGCAAAATTATCAACAGCAAGATTTAATAAAAGATTATTCATACCTTTATTTATTGGGTAAAAAACACCAGGTGCAATCACCCTTCCTTGATTATCTAAGATTAAACCTCAATCAAATATCGAAAATCCAGATGCATTCATTTGAATGTTAGTAAAATCAACTACCATCTTTAAGTAGATAAATATGAAAGATAAAATTAGATAAGAGGATAATATAGATCAACGTGAATATTGTTTAGCAGATAAATAAACACTTAGAGAAGTAAAAATAAGTATTAAATTAGTTATAAAAGGCATTCTTTGAATTCCATTACCTATTAATAAATATTTTCAAACAGGCATAGTTGAGGTGAAATCATTGTAAGAAAAATCACCAATAAGTGTTGAAATAGTTATTGGAATAGTAAAAACTAAAGCTATTATTGAAAGGGTTTTGCTAATGCATTTGTTTCCATTAAAAATTAAGCTAATACCTAATAACAAGAATAATAAATCTGGTATATTCAATAATAGTAAATTTGATAATAAAATAGAGTTTATTATTGAACTATTTGCCAAATTATTAACTATTAAATTATCGGGTACAACACCATTTCTATAAAAATTAATAGCATCAAAGATTCATCAAATGTATTTTCCAACAACAAAAATAATCAAAATAAGTAATCCAAGTGAAATAGTAGTTGATTTTTTCAAAAATAAAGTGGTTATAAATGAATTAAAAATTGGTGTTAGTATAACAACAATTAATATTATAATCATTAATAGAACAATGGTTATTGACATATTATATATATATTATATTATGACATACCAGTGATATTAACTCAAATTAAAAAAAACTAAAAAAATTATTATTTTAATATATTTATATATTATTAGATTAGCATTAATTTTTAGTGTTGATTAATTGTAAAAATTTGGTAATGTATGTATATATTACTACCATTTATTAGGAGCATATGTGAAAAAAGCAATAAAACAAAAATTATTAAATTTAGTTACTTTTAACCCTATTGATTATTGTATTAAGTCAAGCATTACTATAAAACATATTGATATTTTGAAATATGTTCAAAAATCTGCTTTTGAAAGTTTCGTTTTAGGGGAAACAAATTTATTAGAGATATCTTCAGCATCTGGGATTGCTGTATTTGAAGATCAACTAAAAAGTTCTAGAAATGCAGATGAATTTGTTGAAATTGTAAAAAACAATGGGTTTAGTATTTCAGATACTCGAATTAGAGAACTTAAATCTAATTTTGATGCAAATAAAAAGAAATCAATTTCTTTTTATCTAGACCAAATGCGTTCATTTAAAAAGCAATTTATTTCTTTAAACAGGGTTGCAAATAATTACTTCAATGATACAACCATTTGACCATTATATCTATCATATAGATTTATTAAAGGAAAGATTGGTACTAACATTGCTATTAAGGCTCCATTAATTATTTACAAAGTTACTATTGTTGAAGAAGGAAGTAAATTATATCTTAAAAAATTAATAGATGAAAAAGTTGTTAATGAAAAAATCCAAGTTGTTATGAACAAAGAATATCCATCTACAACTGAGACAACTGAAGAATTATTGGATAATGTTTCATTTGATGAATATATTGCAAGATTTGAGAAGATGATTGGTTATCGAATTAAAATTAGTGATAATCAATTTGAAAACTTTAAGAATGAAGATAATAAAACAATTATTGATAACTATAATAAACTTGAAGTTGAAAATAGTGCATTACTTGGGATTTTTGAACCTGGTGGTGGTGCACTAAAAGAGGATTTAAAGAAAATTATTGAAAGTGATGTTGATCCATTTGAAAATCAAATTGATAGTGAATACAAACCTAACACATATTATGAGGAAAAAATAATAAAAGATCCTACATTTATATATGAAATTGGTAAACCATTAAATATTTATCAAAAATATGCTGTGGCATCTTCATTGAATCAATCTACCTTAATTTATGGTCCTCCTGGTACTGGTAAATCTGAAGTTATTTCAAATATTATTGCTAATGCATTGGTAAGAGGAAAATCAACATTAATGGTTTCTGAGAAAAAGGCTGCACTTGATGTTCTAACTGAGAGAATGAATTCGCTTTCTCAATTTGCATTATATTTATTTGATTCTCAACATAAGGATGATTTTTACAAAAAGATTGATAATTTAAATTCATTACTTGGTACTCAGTGATATCGTGAATCATCTAAATATTCTAAATCATCAAGTATTGAACCAATTAAGTTTGCTAAAGAAGAGTTAGTATTTACAAAGAATTTTGAAGATTGATATAGTGAAGTCTTATATTTGCTAAAAAAACATTGAAACATCGAAGATTACAATGATGGTATATACAAGATGGATTATATTGATTATCAAAATTTAAAAAATGAGTTAGGCGATCAAATATGCAATGAATGATTACAACCAATTAATATTGAAGGTTTTGGTACCACAACATTATTGTCTACATTTAGAAAAATTTATAATGGATCTAATTATTCATTCTCAAGTATTGATGTTTTCTTTAATGAATACTTGAAATTTAAAAAATTTGTTAAAAAATTCAATTTATTAGAAAACAACACTAGTGAAGAATTAAACAAATATCTTAAACATATTAGTAACAAAATTCAATCTAATATGCAGTTAGTTGAGAAACTATTACTTGGTGGAAACAAGCTATTTAATAATTTTGAACAATATTTTGAATTTACCAAAAATAATAATAGTAAACACTTAGAGGAGTTTGTTTCAAAGTCATATAAAGAAAAGAAACAATTCTTTACATTGTTAAATTCATTTTTAGATTTTAGAACTAATATTTTAGATAAGAATATTGAATATCGTGAATTATCTACTGAACAAATTCTTAAAAATATTGAAATATGCGAAGAATTCATTAATAAATATAAGAAACAATTAGCTTCTGAAGATTGATTATCTTTTCTTAATAAGAATAGTTCTAAATTACAAAAGTTTCTTGAGATTTATGATGCTGCTTCACAACAAGATGCAGAGGTTTTATTTGCAGAATTTGTAATCAATTCAAATATTATTCAAAAAATCGATGATTCAACATTGAATTTTAAACAAATAAAATTAGTTGGTAAAGAATCATCAACAATTATTGAAATGTTTAAAGAGTACTTAAAAAATATTAATATTCTTAAATCGGATTATGTTGAAGATTTTATTAGATTTAAAGATTTATTTAAATATGATGTTGATTTCTTGCAAAAATTGAGAACTGTCCAAGATATTTTTTCACCAACAAATCAAGAAATTATTAAGGAGTGAAATTGAATATCTTTACCATTTATAAAATATTTATATTTGAATCCAGTTTTAATTTTTGATTTAGATAAAATATCACCTGTTATGCAAAAGATTTCTTCGCCAATTACAGATGATCAATTCAAGAAATTAAAGGTTGTTTCAATGTGAAATGAATTAGTAAAAGAAAATACTATTTTTTATGAGCTTAGAGGTGTTCATTTGCAAGATGTAATTATGCAAATGAGAAAAGAATCATTTAGATCATGTTCAATTATTGAAGAATTAATCTTTAAAAAATATGTAAATAATCTTCGTTCTTTTTTGAATAAATTATCAAGAGATGATAAAGACGAAATAGCCAATGTTTTAAGAATTGCTTCAAGCAGTTCAAGACCTCCAATTGCACAATTTGTTAAACGTTATTATAAAGCATTAAAACAATTATTCCCTATTTGGGTGGCTAGACCTGATAATGTAGCAGACATGATTCCATTAATTGAAAATGAATTTTATTATGGAATTTTTGATGAAGCAAGTCAAATTTCAATTGAAAGAGCATATCCTTTAGTTTATAGGTGTAACATAAAAGTTGTTTCAGGTGATGATAAACAATTAAGACCAACTTCTTTCTTTATGAATAAATTATCTTCACAAGATTTTGAGATAGATGATTTTGATGCGGTTGAATCACTACTGGAAAGAGCAAAAGTATCTTGATGAAATGAGTATCATTTAAGAAATCACTATAGATCTGAATCAAAAGAATTAATTGAATTCTCAAATAAATTTATTTATAAGAATTCATTAGAGATTGCCACAAAATCTACTGTTCATGAAAGTGGTATAGAAGTTTATAATGTGAATGGTGTTTGAGATCAAACAAACAAGCAAGAAGCAGAAAAAGCCATTTCATTGCTAATAGATAATTATGAAAAATACAAAAAAATATTGATTATTACTTTTAACTCAAAACAATCACAATTAATTGAAAATATTTTATTTGAAAGAAAATCAAAATTACCTCATGAATTATCAGAAAAAATAGATAATAATGATGTTGTTATAACTAATTTGGAAAATGTTCAAGGTAATGAAGGTGATTTAGTAATTTTATCAGTTTCATATGGTAAGAATCCTGATGGTATAATAAAATCTAATTTTGGTCCTTTAATTTTATCTGGCGGTTCAAATCGATTGAATGTTGCTATTACAAGAGCTAGACAAAAAATGATTGTTATTAAATCTATTTATGGTAATCAAATTAGAGTTAATCAACAAAATGAAAATGCAGTTATTTTTAAGAAATTTATCGAATATGTTGATGCTATTTTCGAAAAGAAATCAATTGATGCTGTAAATGAAATAATTGCAGATGAAAATGTTGATGTTTCTATTGATACTAATGGTAATGAAAATATTGGTATTGAAGAAAATGTTGAAGTTAGAGAAAACAATGTTTCTGACGATTTAAATTTTTCTAGTCAAATTGTAAAAGAAATATATAGCGAGTTATTAAAAGTTATAAGTGATAAATATAAAATAATTAATGATTATAAAGTTGGTTCAAAAAATATTGATTTAGTTGTTTTTAACAAGGAAACTAATGTAGCAATTAAGGCAATAATAATAGAAAAATGAAAAACTAATAGATCAATCAAGGAAATGATTGAAGATATTGATAGACAATATTTTCTGGAAGATCGTGGATATAGTACATTTAGAGTTAAGGAATTCGAATGATGTATTGATAGAACAAAAATAGTATCTAAGATTAAAGATAGTATTATGAATACTAAAACTAGTAATACAATTGATTATGTATTATGACAAATAGATAAATAATTATTTCCATAAAATTATTTTATTGATCTAAAATATAAATTGTTTATGAGAAAAATTGTTGGAAATATTATCAAGGCTAATAAAATATTTAAGATGATTTCTGATGGGGACAAAATTTGTGTTGGTGTTTCTGGTGGAAAAGATTCTACAGTGTTGTTGTATGCACTTTCAATTTATAAAAAAATTTTAGCTAAAGAAGGTATCAATATTGATATAGTAGGTGTTCATTTAAAATTGAATTTATGTCATATTGATTTTGATGAAATAGAGAAATTCTGAAATAAGAATGGTATTGAATTTCATTTTATTGAAAACCAAATGGGTGATATTTTAAAAGCTAAAATGAAGGGAAATAAAATTCAATGTTCTTTATGTTCAAAAATGAAAAAAGCTATTTTAATTGATGCTGCAAAAAAATATAACTGCAATAAGGTTGCTATGGGTCATCATGGAGATGATGCAATTGAGACGCTTTTTCTTAACTTGATTAATGAAGGAAGAGTGGCAACTTTTAAACCAAAAATGTATCTAGATAGAACAGATATTTGATTTATTAGACCACTAATAACTTGTAGAGAAAAAGATATAAGATTATCTGTTAAGGGATTAAATGCGCCAATTATTCCTTGTGGTTGTCCGATGGAAGGTTTTACCCAAAGAGATAATATGAAACTTTTTCTTGAAGAAAATTTTTACAAAAACAAAAAATGATCAGCTTCATATCTAAATTTCTTTATTGCTTTAATGAATGGAAAACAATTTGATTTATGATTTAAAGATGACAAGAATAACATTATGGATTTAGATTTGCGAGATATAGGAAGAAAAACTACTTCTTAAACTCATCAAGAAACAAATACATTGGTGAGTTGTTGTTCCCAAAACCACCAGAAACTGAAATAGTTTGTCCTGTAATATAACTTGATTCATCACTTGCTAAGAATAAAATTGTATTAGCAATATCACCTACACTTCCAGGTCTTTTTAATGGAACAGATTTTAAAAACATATCTATGAATTTTTTAGGTAAATTGTTTTTTACAGCATCAGTTTCAATTAATCCTGGTAAAACTGCATTACATCTAATACCAAAATTACCTCCTTGCAAAGCAATGTTCTTTGTTAGTGAATTAATTGCAGCTTTTGATGATACATAACCAATTCGAGAAATGTCTGGTGCAATAGAACCTATTGTAGAAATGTTTATTATACTACAACCACCTATTTTCATCATATGCTTACATACATTTTGAGAAGTAATAAATACAGAACTTAAGTTTCTATCAAATATATTAATATAATCTTCATATTGCGTGTCAAAAATTGTTTTATCTTTTGTAACATCACTACCACCAAAATTATTTACCAATACATCAATTCTTCCTTCATTTTTCAACACTTCATTAACTGAATCATTGATTGAATTTTTATCACTTGCATCAAAGTGAACATAATGCAAATCTAAATTTTTATTTTCAGTAATTATTTTTTCGGCAACATCCTTATTTCTAGCTGCAATATATACTTTTGCCCCTTCTTTTGCAAGTGTAATCACTGTTTCTAAACCTATTCCTCTAGTAGCAGCTGTAACAAAAGCTATTTTATTTTTTAATCTCATAAAGAACCTTTCTGTGGTAAAATGTAATTGTTAAGCTTTTTAAAGCATTCAATTATCTTATTTTTACTATATATATTATATATCAATATTTGTAAAAGGAGACTTTATTTGTAAAAGGAGACTTTGTGGAAGGTTTTTTATCACATTCTTTTAATAATAAAAAAGTGAAAATTATTTCAATTAATTTTGATGACATTTCTTTATTAAATGTGTTTCAAAATATTGGTATATTTCCTGGTGTAATTATCGATGTTAAATCATATAAATTTAATAGAAAAAATTTACATATTTTAGTTAATGATGTTGAATATGCAATTAGATTAAGTGATGCAAAAAATATTTTTGTAAGGAGTATTGATGCTAAATAAATTATTTAAAAAAAAGGAAGTTGATAACTATTTATTAATCGGTCCTCCTAATGTTGGGAAATCAACTTTTTTCAATAAAATAACTTGAAAGATTTCTCCAGTTAGCAATATTGATCGATTTACAACTAGTATTTATCAGGCTAATCTAAAAAAGAATTCTAGTATAACAATTTATGATTTACCTGGCATTAACTCACTAAATGTACAAGGCGATGATCAATATTGTACAATGAAAGAAATAATTTATGGTAAATATTTAGGTGTTTTAAATATTTGTTCAATTAATACTTTAAAAAGAGATTTATTTTTAACATTAGATTTAGCAGAGGCTGGAATATTAGGGTATTTAATTATTAATATGGTAGATGAAAAAAAATCTATTGATATTAAAAAAATTAATTTAACTAATACATTTAAAGTGCCAGTAAGTTTTATATCTGCAAAAAAGAATTTAAACATTAATGAGGTTTTGTTATTTATTAATTCTAATAATATTACTAAAAAAGAAATAATTTTAAACTATTCAAAAAGAATTGAAAATATTATTAAAGAATGTTTGAAATTGAATTTTACTTCTAGTGTTAATAAACGTTTTTTAGTCATTCAATCAATTCTTGGTAACACTATTGTTTTAGATTATCTAAAGGAACTAAATGTTTATGATGAAGTTATGAAGATTTTTAATAAAAATGAAATTAGCAATACTGATATAAATGATATATTGTCAACACGACAAAAATTTATTAATACACTATGAAATAAAATTAATTTTGATAAAGTAAAAACAAACTTAAACAACAAGCAACATGTCATTAAAGATAGATTAAATAACTTATTATTAAATCCTTTCTTTGCAATTCCGTGTTTTTTGTTGATAATTTTAGGTATTTATTTTATTACTTTTTATGAATACACAGGTGGTTATATACAATCACAACTAGCATTTGGTTTCGAATCTTTGCAGACAATCATTTCTGATTCTATATATAATTTAAATGAAGTAGATTCACAGGCGTGATGAGCTGAATTAGTTGCAAATGGACTTTTTGGTGGTATTTTTACAATATTAAGTTTTCTTCCATGGATAATTATTTTATTGTTTTTAATCTCTATTCTGGAACAAACCGGAATCCTATCTAGAATGTCTATTGTATTGGATGATTCATTAAACAAATTTGGTATTAGTGGTAGAAGTGTTATCAATATTATTACAGGTATTGGTTGTAATGTGCCATCGATAATTTTAGCCAGAAATTCAAATTCTAAAAAAGAAAAAATTGTTTCCATATTAATAAGTCCTTTTATCTCTTGTAGTGCTAGAGTTATAGTTTTTGGTTATTTTGCAAATATTATTATGAGTTCTTCTTTAAGTTGAATTTTAGTTTTTGTAATGACAATTGTATCTGTTATTTTTGCATTATTTATGGGATATTTTTTTTCAAATTTATTATTTAGAAAGTGTAATTCTATCTTTCTAACTGAGGTTGTAAAATTTAGAACACCAGACTTTTTAACAATTTTTAAAAGAATTTTTTATGAATCATATGATTTTATAAAAAAAACAACTATTTTTGTAGGAATTGCAAATTTAGCAATTTGAATTTTAAATTATACATCTCCTGAAACTATTTATATTAATCCTTATGATAACCAAATATCTGACACTTCTTTTTTATATTATTTATCATATCCATTTAGATATATTTTATATCCACTAGGATTGGGTTATGATTGAAGGTTTTCGGTATCAATAATATCTGCATTTCCTGCAAAAGAAATTGTTGCAAGTAATATTGAAACATTATTTGGTACTCAAGAAGCATTGGTTAATTCTTTATCTCAACATACAATATTAGTAAATTCTGTTATGTTATCATTTATCACATTCATAAGTTTTTACATACCATGTATGGCAACAATCTCTGTTATGAAAAGAGAAATAGGATGAAAGTATGTTTTTTTACATATTGGAATTAGCTTGTTGTCATCATATTTATTCGCATTATTTGTTTTTTCGTTATTTGGATCAATTGAATTATTGTGAATTGGTGCTGGATGAAAATATCAATTTGTTTTAATTTTTCTTATACTAATTTTATTTTTGATTTGTTTCTTAATTATAAGTTATTTAATAAAGTTTATTTTGCTGAAGAAAAATCATGTTTGAACTAAAAAAGAGGTACTAATTTATAAGATTACAATGACTATTATTTTTAGTTTATTATTTATTTTCACAATAGTCAGTAATATTTTATTATTTGTGTAGAATTTATTTAGTAAAATTATACTATGAGCAAAAAGATAATTTTAGTTAGTGAATTGGTTGAAAAATTTAAACTTAATGTTGTAGCCAATAAACAATTTTTATCCAACAAAATTGAATATGTGACAATTTCTAGAGTTGGTTTGGAATTAACTGGAAACTATATTTATGACAAGATAAAATCAATTGTTTATTTAGGTTCTAAAGAATCATCATATCTAAAAAAATTATCAACTATTGAACGTGAAAAATCTATAAAAGGTATTATTAAATGTAGTCCGCCAGTTATTTTATTAGGTAAAAGTTTTAAATATGCTGATTTATTAATCGATTTTGCGAAAACATTTTCACATGTACCGATTGTTAAAACAAATTATGACTTTAATGAAATATATTTTACATTAGCAAATTATTTAACACATACAATGGCTAATTATAAACAGTATCATGGAACACTACTTGAGGTTTTTGGTGTTGGTATTTTATTAATTGGAAAACCTGGTATTGGTAAATCAGAAATAGCTATGGAATTAATTAGAAGGGGACATATTTTTGTTGGAGATGATGCAATTGATATTGCTAGATTTGGTAGTGTAATTAGAGGTAGATCAAGTGAATTAACGAAAGGTTTTATTGAAGTTAGGGGATTAGGTATCTTGGATTTTAATAAAACATTTGGTTACCATAAAATGGTAGATAGTACTCATATTCAGGTAATAATCGAATTAGTTGAACAATCAAATAATTTATCTTCTTATGAAAGAGTTGGACGAGTTAATTATAAAAAACTTTTAGATATTAACTTACATTATTATAAAATACCTATTACTCCCGGAAGAAGAATGTCTGAGATTATTGAATGTGCAATAAGTGATTTTAAATTAAAAAAACAAGGGTATGATAGTACTATTGAATTAAAAGAAAGAATGAAGAGGATGAAAAATGGATAATGTTGTTTTGTTTGGTAATTCCTTGTGAACTAATGATATTTTCAGTTATGCAGTTTATCCATGACTAAGATGATATGGAGTATTTTTTGCAATAGGCTTATTTGTTGCTATTTCCATTGCTTGTATAAGAATTCAAACTTATTATAAAATTAAATATGATTTATTTTTTTATTTTGCAATTTTAGTTGTTCCTATTTCTTTGTTTGGTGCTAGATTTTGAAGTGCTTGTATTGGAGATCTCTCGTGAGAAAATTTTTTTAATTTTTTTAAAAGTGGTGGAATGGCAATTCAAGGGGGGGTTATTGCTTCTATTATAGCGGGGTTAATCTATTTCCCTATTATGCTTAAAAAACCAAAATATCATGTTAGATGTGAGGAAGGAGAACATGTCTATATAAGAAAACCATCTTTGTGAATAATATTAGATGCAATATTACCTTGTATTTTTATTGGACAAGCAATTGGTAGATGAGGCAACTTCTTTAATGGTGAAATTTATGGAGGTGTTGTTGATTCTTCTTCATTAGCATGACTTCATAATATTATGCCTAATGTGTATGATAGAATGCAAAATTTTGTTGATGGTGTTGGAAATGGTGTATTTCACATTCCATTATTTTTATATGAATTCATATTTAATTTAATCTTATTTGTGATTATTTATTTTGTTATACCAACTATAAAAGAGATTAGAATCGGAGTTATTGCTAGTTTGTATTTAATTTCCTATGGGATAGAACGAACCATTTTTGAAACAATGAGAGCTAGTGGTTATTGATTTGTTGGTACATATGTATTGAATTCAATAATGCTATTTTGCGGTGTTGTAATGTTTATATTAGTACAATTTGTATGTCCTAAATACAGACAAAAACAAATTATTTTTGAATGTTATTGCCGATATATTAGAAAATATATGCTTATTATTTTCAAAAAAACTGACATTGATTGAATAAAAAAAGCATTAAATGATGATCCTAAAATAGAAAAATATGGTTTTAAAAAAACACCAACTTTTATTAGAAATAAAGAGGATATGTTATATTATGCAAATAAATAATTTTATTTTCATTCATTAATAATATCTTTTCATTTTCTTGGGTATTTGTCATTGCACTTATGAGTTTTTTTAAATATAAAAGTATTTATTTGTTTATGATTATGAGTTTCAACATTATCAATTTGTAGCAATTTTAACCCAAAATCACCAATAGTTGCCTGTATTTTTTTATATTCCTCCATGTAGTTATTTGATTTTGGTTCAATTAATAAACCATCAATTTTTAAATATTGAGTTGATATTTCTACTAAAATAGCTAAATTAGCTACTGCTCTTGATGTCACAATATCAAATTGTTCAATTTGATTTTTTTTTATTTCCTCTGCTCTTTGGTTAATAAAACATATTTCATTTGCAAAACCTAATTTTTCAGACAATGATTTCATAAAATTAATTTTTTTTTGATTAGATTCAAGAATAGTTAATTTTATGTTTGGAAAAATTATTTTTAGTGCAATACCAGGAATTCCGCTACCAGAACCAATATCTAATATTTTTTTGTTATTAAGGTCATAATTTCTATATGGAAGAATAGAATTTAGAAAATATTCTACAAAAATATTAGCGTCATCACAAATATTGCTTAGATTATGTTTTTTGTTTTCTTGTTGAAGAAAAGTCTTATACACTATAAATTTATTAAATTGCACTTCATTAATATTGTCAAAAAGTTTAGATAAAATGCTTTTAAATTCCTCGTAAACCATATAATGTATTTTACAATAATCTATAATTTTGTACTTCTATATTAATGGATGAATTAGATTTTTTTAAAAACAATGTTTAAATAAGAAAAACATTACTTTTTAGATTTTGTAGTTAGCACACTTCAACTATTTTAATGTATTATATATATTATATATAATAGGTATATATAGTTTTTCAATTAAAAAAAATAAAAAAAAATAAACAAAAACATTTTTTTGTGTATAATATATTAGTCTTTGTCTTTATTAAATTCATTTAATAATAGTATAAAGATGAATGTTCTTTGAAAACTAAATACAACCCGTCATTTTAAATAAGAGTTTGATCCTGGCTCAGGATTAACGCTGGCGGCATGCCTAATACATGCAAGTCGTACGAGGTAGCAATACCTAGTGGCGAACGGGTGAGTAACACGTATCCAATCTACCCTAAAGTTGGGGATAACTGGTTGAAAAACTAGCTAATACCGAATGTGAATATCATTATGGCATCAGAAGATATTTAAAGTTGCGTTTGCAACGCTTTTGGATG
>CASEIK010000028.1 GCA_949288005.1 uncultured Mycoplasmataceae bacterium
ATATTTTTCATCTGCAATATCAAAGACATATCCATTTTCAGTTGAATTTCTTTTTATTTCCCTTGATATGGTTGATTTACTTCTATTTAGTTCTTTAGCTATAAACGATATACTTTTTTGTTGTTGATTATATAGATAATATATAATTTTTCTTTCATCTTTTGAAATTTGAGTGTATAACATAATTGCTCCCTTCTGTACTAAGGGGGCACTTTTTATTTATAGACAAATTAAAAAGTGCTCCACCTTAATTATATGGTGTTGCACTTTATAATTCAATTTAGGAAAACACCCATAGGGTGTCTTTTTTATAATGGCGGAAGCAGAGAGATTCGAACTCTCGCAACGGGAAACCCGTTCTAACACCTTAGCAGGGTGCCCTCTTAACCACTTGAGTATACTTCCTAATTAACTTATATAATTATAAATTAATTTTTTAATTTTTTTTATTGTGTTTATCATCCTGACTTAAAATCTCATCAACAATATCTGTCATTGTTTTAAATGGTTTATCACTTTCTTCATCAAAAATCTTATTGATAGCATCTAAAACATCTGTGTAATATTTGTTTTGTTCATTTTTGTCAAGTTTGATAGTGAATTTAACCTCACTATTAGTGTTAGGTTTATCAACAACAGTATTTTGTTTTGCAATTATTGCATCACCTAAATTATTATTGTCATAAGAATGAACCTTTTCATCAGCTAATTTCTCAATTATCACTGGCTTAGCAATTTCTTCAACTTTTGGTTGTTGGATTTTCTCAACAATAACTAAATTATCTGGGTTAATGTCAATTAATGGTTTTTCAACATTGTTGTTAAGATTAGTTAAGATATTTTTAAGTTCGCTATTGTTTGTAGCTTCACCCATACCATTGTTAAATTCTATTCTAGCTCTCTTATCAATTTCTTTATGTAACCTTTCAATGTATTTTTCATCATGTATAACATTATTCTCATCAATGTAATGTTGTTGATTTCTTTCAACCATTAAATCATTTTTTTGATAATCATTAATTAATGTAGAAGATAAGTTTTCACTAGAGTCATTACTAAAATCATTGATGTTCATTTGTTCTTTGTCATCAATAATCATTTCATTTAATGAAGAATCATTATTTGTTAATAAATCACCTTCATACTCATCAGAATAACCTAATCTAAGCTCTGGATAAGCATAGACATTAAAATCATTAGGTGATAAAGGTTTTCATTTTGTTTTATGACAAATTTTTAAATCAATTACACCACTACTTTTCTCAAGTGTAACTAATTTTAATACAGCACCAATTTTTAATCTATTTTTTGGATTTTGAACTGAGTATTGCATTTAATCTCCTTCAATTGCTATACATATTAATTATATTCTCAATTTTTTACCTTTGCAATTGCTCAAATAGCATAAATTATTAACCATAATTTAAAAAAATTAATAAAAATTAGCAAATAGATATAAAGTCTGCTAATTTGTTATATAATATAATAAATAATTATCAAAGGAGGTAATTTTTATGGAATTAAAACAAAATAGAGGACCAGGAGCACCATCTCCATTAGAACAATATGGTAGAAATCTAAATAAGGAATTTATTGATGGTAAAATTGATCCGATTATCGGGAGAGAGTCTGAAATTAGAAGGATAATAGAAATCATTAGTAGAAAGACAAAGAATAATCCTATTTTAATAGGAGATCCTGGTGTTGGTAAAACGGCGATAGTTGAAGGTTTGACTCAAAGAATTGTTGCAAAAGATGTACCAGAAAATTTACAAGATAAAGAAATTTGAGAACTATCTTTATCTGCTTTGATTTCAGGTGCTAGTTTTCAAGGTCAATTTGAACAAAGATTGCATGATGTCATAAAACAAGTTAAAGATTCTAATGGAAGAATTATCTTATTTATAGATGAAATTCATCAATTAGTAGGAGCTGGTAAATCAGGATCTAATTCAGGTATGGATGCTGCAAACATATTAAAACCTATGATGGCCCGTGGGGAAATCAAGTTAATTGGTGCAACTACCTTGGATGAATATAGACAGTATATAGAAAAAGATTCTGCTCTTGAAAGAAGATTAAGTAAGGTTTTAGTTTCTGAACCAACAAAACAAGAATCACTAACAATTATGAGAGGGTTAAAGGAAAAATGAGAAATTTATCATGGAGTTAAAATTCATGATGATGCTTTAGTAGCTGCTGTGGAAATGTCTGATAGGTACATACCAGATCGTTTTTTACCGGATAAAGCAATTGATTTAATTGATGAAGCTGCAGCTAAGGTTCAAACAGAAATGCATTCACTACCTACAGAACTTGATAATATACGGAGAAATATATTGCATATTGAAACTGAGAAGGCAGCACTTGAAAAAGAAACTGATACTAAATCATTAAAGAGGTTAACTGAAATTTCCACTAAGTTAGCTGAAATGAAAAAGCAAGAAGCCAAACTAACTGAAGAATGAAATAATGAAAAGAAAGAATTAAATAAAGTATTAAAGTTAAAAGAAGAAATTGATAATTCTAGACAACAAATTGAAAAATATCAAATTCAAGGAGAGTTTGCAAAAGCATCTAAATTATTATATGTAACTATACCAGCTTTAGAAAAGGAATTGGAAAGAATAGAAAAAGAACTAAAAAATTCAGGATTAGTTAGAGATTCAGTTACAGCAACTGAAGTTGGTGAAGTGATTTCTAAATCAACAGGAATACCTTTGTCTAAAATTGTTGAAGATGAAAAAGATAAGTTGCTACATCTTCATGATGAATTAGCTAAAAGCGTAAAAGGTCAAGATGAAACTCTTAAAAAAATTGCAAATGCAGTTTTAAGAAGTCGAGCAGGTATCAATGATCCTAATAGACCAATTGGTTCATTTCTATTTATTGGTCCAACAGGTGTTGGTAAGACTGAAGTGGCTAGAGCATTAGCAAGAGAGTTGTTTGATTCAGAGAAAGCAATGGTTAGATTGGATATGAGTGAATATATGGAAAAACACTCTGTATCTAAGCTAGTAGGTGCGCCTCCAGGATATGTTGGATATGAACAAGCAGGTATGTTAACTGAGGCAGTTAGAAGAAAACCTTATTGTGTTGTGTTATTAGATGAAATTGAAAAAGCACACCCTGATGTTTTAAATTTATTGTTACAAGTATTAGATGAAGGTAACTTAAAAGATTCACAAGGTAGAATAGTGAACTTTAAGAATACTATTATCATCTTAACTAGTAATATAGGAGCACAATTAATTCTTGATGGCAAAAAAGAAGAAGCAATTGATGAATTGAAATTATATATGAAACCTGAATTCATTAATAGAATTGATGATATTATTATATTTAATCCTTTGAGTGATAAAGTTGTACTTTCAATTATCACTAAGTTGTTAAATGAACTTTCTAATAGATTATTGCAACAAGATATAAAAATAGTGTTTGGTGAAAAATTAAAGACTCACATCAAAAATGCAGGATTTGATCCTCAATTTGGTGCTAGACCTTTAAAAAGATATATTCAAAGTAATATCGAAAACAAATTGGCTAATCTAATTATTTCAAATACCATCAAAAAGCATAATTCTTATAATGTAGATTATAATGAAGACACAAAAGAAATTATTTTTACTAAAAATAATTAATATTTAGAAATATAAAACATTGCATTATATAGATGTGATATATTTGTCTTAAGTGTTATAATCTAATAGAATAGTATGAATAAGTGCAAAATATCTTTATATCTAAAGGAAAATAAGAATATTTTGTTTGCAACAATAGGATGCATTACTTTTAGTGCTTTGTTGTTGTCTAGTGTTTTATTGTATTTTTTGCACATTCGTCCTATGCAAGAAATGAATAATCTATCTCTTGTTGAGATTAGTTCATATTGAGGGGTTCAATTCCAACAGTCGGAATTTAGTGGTTTCAATATTGAGTTATTCATTTTCATAATAACCATTGTTATTGCTGCAATTGGTATTATTGGTTTAGTATTATCAATTGTTTTTCTTGTTATTGTATCTATTAAGAGAAGAAGAAAGATTAAAATTAATTTTGATGAAGGTCAAGAAGATTTTACATCTACTGATTTTGTTGATAATACACTAGCTATTGAAACTAGCAATGACAAGGGGTTATCATAATGGGTTTATTTGGAAAGAGTAAGAACAACACAAATGAAAATGTTGGTTCTCAAAATGATGTTAATAGCAATTCTTTTGAAACCCAAGCACATACAGCACAACCTTCTACATTCGAAACTAAAGTTGATGTTAAACAAAATCATGTTGATAATGATGTTCCAAGTAAAAAAGATACTAGTCTAGATAGAGTTATTATTGAAAAACCTAAGGAAATAGATGTTGCAAAAATTAAACCTAAGAAATTTATAAATACTTCATTATGTTTGAATGTAAAAATTTATAATTCATATATTGATTACACACCTTCTGATTTTACACAAAAGTTGGTTAAAGATTTATTTATTGATAGACGAAATAGTAACATTCCAGCGAAGGCAAAAATAAATTTAGAGTTAACTCCAAATGATGTAGAAAAGAATTTAAAGGTTGTTGTTTCCATAGATCAATTTTATAAAAATGGTGTTTTAGTCAAGAAAAACAGGTTATTTAAACCTTTTTATATAATTGGTTTCCAAACATACACATTGTTAGTAGTTGATGAAAAACCAAGAGAATCACTATATAGAATTAATTATGTACATAATTTTGCTTATCGTGAAGCTCAAAAAATTAGAGGAAAAAGATTATCATCAAGAATGCTTGATCCTAGAAAATCAAATTACATGATTGAACAAGATTTTATTAGAGCAAGAGAATCAAAAAATTGATATATAGAGCAATATATAAACAAACTAAATAAAATACCAAACATTCAATGAGAATGTATACCACAATGCGATTTTAATTGATCAACACGAATTCTAAAAATCAAGTTATACATTAAGATAGATAAGATTAAAAATGATATTAAAGTTTCAAAGGTAGTTTATGCTGATCAATTTAGAGTTAAATTAAATAATGTTTTAGATTTTACTAATGAAGAAAAGAAAGAAATAGATATTGATACTATTATGTATTTAGTAGCACTTAATGCCATGTACAAAAGTGTTAAGATTTTTTCATATAACACACTTTATTTAACATACAAATTATTGACGAGCATATTATTGGAGAAGGGTTATAAACTTAGGGATATTAACATCGCTAATTTATCTTCTTTAAAAATAGTAGATTTCTCATCTCATTTCTTTTGTAAAAGAATGATGTTTAATGATAGATTGCTTCACATCATGAATTTAATGTCAAGTCATGAAGAGTATTATAGAATGAAATATGCATTAACAACTCAAAAAAATCCATCATTGTTGTATAGTGATTTTATTGTTAGGGAGTTTAAGAATAAAACAGTTGATGAACTTTCTACAATTCTTAAAAATCAAGAAAATGATTATTGAAATAAAAAAATATTAGAACTTGATCAAACAAATGCAAACTCTAGAAATATCAATAAGGATTTTTATATTAACAACTTTAATGTTCTAGATATTAGTAATAATAAATATGATAATGTAGAGGATTTTTTGATGGGAATTATTAAAGAGGATAAAGATGAAATTACTAGAATTGCAAAACTTGGTGAAGAAATTTTGCGTTTAGATGAAAACCCTCGTTTTAGTCAAAAAGAATTAAATGAAATTAAAAAAGCTTCTAAAAAATTAGATAATGATTATAAAACTATTTTTAGCAAGAAATCTAAGACAAAAAAAGATAAATTGTATATTTAGGAAAGGAGGATAGATGTCTAAGGTAAAACGAAAATTAAATAGTTTGGAACAAGAAATATTAATTCAAGAAGAACTAACAATAGCAAGTGAAATAAATCGTTTAGAGTTGGAAATTGCTAATAACAATAGTAATGTAGTACAAAACAACAAATTAAGATTTTGAACATTTTTCTTTTCTGGATTTATTTTAAGTGCTATAGCTATATATACATTGATTATAATTTCTATTGGTGATTTAATTGGTTTGTCATTTGAATTTCAAAGATTTTTATTAATTCTTTCTTCTATCTCTTTAGTAGTGTTTCCTATTTTTAATGTCATTATTTGAACAGTTATTTCACTTCATATTAGAAATAAAAATGCTGCATATATACGAGCTAATAAAGTAATGCTTGTTAGATTAGAAAAATATTATCGTTTATTAAAATTTGAACTTGATCCTGAAAAATACAAGATTTGAGATGATTCATTTGTTGTGGATATTGATGAAAATGGAAATTTAGTAAAATATATTCGTTTTTATAATAGTGATGGAACTATAACTACTAAACCATTTGTTGATACTAGACAAGTTAGAGAGTTTTTAGATAATAATGATGCTCAAGAAAGAATCAAAGCAGAGAATAAGCGTCTACTTGAAAAGGCTAATAAATTTAAACAAGCAACCAACAATTTTAATTCATTTAATTTAATTGATAATAATATTCAATCAAAATCTGTTATAGAAGATTCAAATATAAATGTTACTCGTTTTGTCGGCAATACAGATTATTTTCCAGAACAATATGAAAATAAAGTATCAAAATGATATACAAAAGATGAGTTTAATGATGCACAAGATTTCAAACAAGTTTTATCAAGAAGTATTATAGACCAAGCAACAGAAAATGGTGATAATGTTGTTGTTAATGCATCTTGATTAAATGAACAATTTGATGATAAAGAAAAAGCATCTAACTCATTTTTTAAGAATTATGATATCACCAAAAGTTGTGGTAAAGATGTTCAACAATTTGTAAATATTGTTAGAAACTTTGATTTAGAAAAAGACCCAAGCATTAATTGAGAAGATACCATTGATCCAAAAGATTTTAACAAAGAAAAACTTGCTCTATATAATAATGCAATTAAAGAAAGAGAAGAAAAAGCTCTTCAATTGACTTTGGAACAATTAGCACTTGAAGCTAGTTTGAAATCGAATAGTAAGAAAGTATTAAGGGTTGCTCTTGTTGATGATGTTGGTATTGATACATATCGAGACCAAGATCCTTACAAAGAAATTAAAAAGGAATTAGATAAACAACAAAAGAGAGCAAATGAAATTGCTAAAACTAAGGCTCTATTCTTAGAACATGGTTTTGAAGATGTTAATTATGAAGGTTTATCTGTTCAAGAAATTAAAAAGCTTGTTAAGATAAAGATTAAAGAACGAGAAGAATTAGAAAAATTATCAAAAAAAGAAAATATGGATGAGGTTGTTGCTCTTGAGAATGAAATTTCAAGAATTAAGGGTGAAAAATTCAAGGAAGTACATTTACCTAATGAAAAATATCAAAATGAGGATGGACTTTGAGAATATTATGATTCTGATGGTCAATACTTTATTTGTAGTCCTGAAGGTGAATGATCTCCAGCAGAAAGTGCTGAAATAAGATTTGAAGAAAATAAAGCTAATAGAATTAATAAGTTACAAAAGAAATTTAATGAAGATCAAGAACGTAGACTTCAAGAACAACAAAAAGAATTAGATAGAAAACAAAAAGAAATAGAAGATGCTTCTTCAATTGCTTCTGAACGTGAATTCAAAATTAGTAACAAAAAGAAACTTGCTAAAGAAATGAAGAAACAATCAAAAGAGGATATGCTACATGAAAAACAACAATTAGAAGAATTTAAAAAAATACAAAAACAAAAAGAAGACGAATATCAAAAACAATTTGAAAAAGAAGAAAATAAAATTGATCATTATATTGAAACTCATCCTGCAAATGAAGCTTTTATGCATGATGATGGTAAATGAATGTATCATGATGGTGAAGGTAATTATTTTGTTTCGAATGAGGAGGGTGAATGAATCCCATCAGAAGCTCCTAAAATTGTAAAAAAACAGGATGATAGTTTAATAAGTCCATGAGAAAAAGATAATAAAGAAAATAATGCTTCTAATGAAGATAATGAACCTGATAAGAAAACAAAGAAACAATTAAAAAAAGAGGCTAAGGAAAAAGCAAAACAAGAAAAATTAATGAATAAGGAAAAAACAGAAGATAATCCTCCAGTTGATGGTACTACGATGGATGCAACTGCACAAGCATATGGTAACCAAAATCAAGAATATAATTATCAAAATGATCAAATGGTGAATGGTCAAGATCAAACCCAACAAACAGTTGCTCAGGAAGCTAGACAATGACAAGATGAAACAACTGGTGTATGATGATATATGGATGAGCAAGGAAATTACTTTTATGCAGATGAAAATGGAAATTGAGTACCGTATAGTAGTTAATATAGAGTACAATAATTATTAAAGGAGAACAGAATGGCAGAGAACAATAAACAAAATGAGTTTAATAATATGCAAAATGATCAGGGGCAGCAATATTTTGATCAAGCTCAATACAACCAACAAATGATGAACCAAAATTTTGCATATAACCAATATCAGCAACCATATAATAACATGATGGATATGAATACTATGATGATGAATAATCAAATGGGTATGAATCCTAATATGATGGGAATGCCTATGAATAATGGTATGGGTATGCCAATGAATAATGGAATGGGTATGCAAGCAACTCCTGGTCAAGATTCAACCAATAATGAAGAGGAAAAGGTTGATGTTGAGTTAGAAATTATTAAGCAAAAATTAATTGAATTAAGTGATAATTCTTCTGCTTTCCAAATTAGTCAAGAAAATCTTTTCTCAATTGATTTTGTTGAAATTATATATAAATTTTGTCCATATCGAACTCCAATTGAATTATTACAAGCATTAAATTTTGGTGATGTTGAGATTAAGGTTAGTCTATCTCAACTTGAGTTTCCTAGATGAACACCGGCTAAAAATAGTTCATATGAATATGATGCTAATGGAAATGTTATAAAAGATCCTAATGCTGCAAAAGGTGAAGTTGATTGTACTAATTGGGACACAATTTTAACTAAATTACAAAAACAAGCTGAATTAGAAGAAGCAGATAGTGGTAACTGATGTTTAAAATTAGGTTTTCCAAACATTAGAGGTTATTGAAAGGATAAAGATCAATATACTGTTTTTAATGCTCCCCTTTTATTTGCACCTGTTAGAATCCAATATACATCGATTGACGATATTACAATTACAATTAAAGGTAGATCTTTTGATATTAACCCATCAATTGCTACTATAGTTTCAATAAAAAAGAAAATGTTATTTGAAACATTATTATTTGGTCCAGCTGAAGAAGTTAATTTAGAAAGAATATTAAAAGGATATACAAACCTTGGTTTTGCTTTTGATTTATCTCCTATGTCTCAACCATTTGATAGATGTCAATTTCTTAATAGACAACAATTGTTAAGTACTTTTAGTGAAGGTTTGTCTTGTTATATAACTCCAACCATAACAATTGGTTTATATGATATTTATAACAATGAAATTTTTTGAGATTTTAACAAAATTTTACAAAAGGATTCAAAAGGACTAGCTTCATTACTTGAACCAAAAACTAATTTAATGTTTAACTACAAAAAGTTTGTTGATGACTTTAGAACTAATGATATTTATTTATTTTCATTCATTGATATAATTCAACAATTATGTGTTGGTAGATCTTTGGCAGGTAATACTCTAATACAAGGTCCTCCAGGAACTGGAAAATCTGAAACAATTTGTAATATTTTAGTTAACATTGTTTTGAACAATAAGACTGCACTGGTAGTTTCTTCAAAGAAAACCGCATTAGATGTTATTGTTAATAGATTGGGCGACTATTCTCCTATTGCTTGTCATATGGTTACTAAACGTAAGGAAGCAGAATATTTTTATCAACAATTTGATAAGTTATATCGTCGATTCATTCAAATTAGAGCACAAATGGAAGATGAAGGGATTGATGAAGTTGTAAATCGTGCTACAACAGAAAAATTGTTTGAAGATATTTATGAAGATTACAAGATATCTCAAAAGCTATTCCAAACTCGTGTAAGTTATGGGTCAAAAGAATATACAATAAAGGAATTGATTGGTATTGCAGATCCAGCTGATGTTCCTTTATTAGAACAAAATAATATAAAGACTAGGGATGATATTATAGATTTTGCACAAAAACATCAAAATGATGATACGTCTTCAAGTTCTGCAGTAACAGATTTATTACAAAAATTTAGTGAATTCTCACAAGTGCTTAATCCAGATTTGCAAGTTAATTTAGGATACATCCAACAATTATGTGATTTTTTAGCTTATTATAATGGATATGACAAGCGATTAATTGTTGCTGCTTATATTATGGATAATCAATCTCTTGAATATGATGAATATGAAAAATTAGTTCAAATGATTGGTAATAGTGATGCAGATACGAGTGAAATAACTACAAAACAAAAGAAATGATTGGATGCATGTAACAATAATGATTTGTTCCCATTGATTGCATTAATTGAATCATATTACAGTGTTGTATCTGAGCTAAATTCAAAATATGAAGTTACACCAGATATTAGATTATTTGCTTCATGATATATATTTATAAATCCAGACATCAAAGGTTATATTGCTGAATTTAATGCTAAAGAATCAAAAATAGAAGAAAAAACAGAAATCTATCTTGATAGAGTTGAAGAATCTATTCAAGAAACAAAGCAATTGTTGGATAGATTCATTTTCTTGAAATTTATTAGTACAGTTAAAAAATATGGTAATGAATTTGCGGGTATTATGAGACAAAGAACTGCATATAACCCAAAACCTACTAGTGCTATTATAAAAAACAACTATGAGTTATTGTGTAATTTATTCCCTATACATATTTGTTCAGTAACTGATGTTCCATCATTGATTCCTTGTGAGCATAATATTTATGATTATTTTGTTTGTGATGAGGCTTCTCAAGTTGAATTAGAAAAAGCATTGCCTAGTATGTATCGTGGTAAGAAATATATTATTACTGGTGATACTAAGCAATTACAACCTACATCTGTATTTAAACAAAAAGTTGAAATTAAAACTTCAGTTTCAAATAATTCTAAATATGCTCAGGATTTGTCTGATGCTGTTAAAGCTGCTTCAATTATGCAATATTATGAATCAAGAGCAAGTACAAATGTAATGTTAAATTATCATTATCGATCTACTTTTTCAGAATTGATAGATTTCTCAAATCAAGTGTTCTATGATAGACAATTAAAGTTGGTTTCAAAATGTGTGCCTTATCAAAATCCAGTATTAGTACATAGAGTTAATGGTGTCTGAAAAAATTCTTGTAATTTAGAAGAATGTAATGCTATTTATCAAAGAATTTTGGAACTATCACAAACTGAAGATTATGAAAAATCTTTAGGTGTAATTACATTTAATGCAACACAACAAGCATTAATTCAGGAAAGATTAATGAAATCTTCTTCACCAAGAATTAAAGAGTGATTAGAGAGAAAATCAGATGATGGATCTCATATAGGTATCTTTGTCCAAAACATTGAAAATGTTCAGGGTGATGAAAGAGATTTAATTTTATTCTCTATTGGTTATGATAAAACTGTTTCAAATTATGGTTCATTAACAACACAAGCAGATGGTGCAAACCGTATTAATGTTGCTATTACACGAGCTAAAGATAGATTAGAATTATTTCAGTCTGAAGATGCAAACCAATATCGTGGTACTAACTCAGTTGCAAAAGGACCTAAAGTATTTACTTCATGAATTAGATGAGCTTCAAATATGTCATATGCATGTGAAAATAAAAAGATTGGTTCAAATGCATTACCAAATTTTGTAAGTCGAGTTCATAGAGAAATATATTTCTTCATTAAGGAACAATTAACATCAGAATATAACATTGTTTACAATCAAATGCAAGGAACCTTCTTTGTCAATTTTGCAATCTTTAAAAATGTTACTCCTGTTGCAGCTATATTCACCCAACGTGATAATTGAAAGTCATCAGGTAAATTTAGAGAAGAATATGTATATCGTAAATTATTCTTTAGAAATAGAAAATGAAAAGTTTTGGATTTAAGTGAACTTTCTTGACAAACTGAACCATCATATAAAAATAAGATTTCAATGTTCTTGCAAAAATTGATGGTTGTTGAACAAAATAATAATGAATTGAAATATTCTAATTCTGTAAATGTTGAAGAGATGGAAGATATCTTTGATAAACCAATGGTAGAGGTTGATATTAATATTAATGATAATCCTGAAGAACAAGTTCAAGAAGATCAAGTAGATCAATCTCAATCATCAGGAAGAACAATGTCTAGAAGATAGTTAATATGAAAAAGAATAAGAAGATAACCACAGAAAAAACTGCACATAATGAGATAAATGAAGAAAATGTAAATACTAAAACAAATGATTTTAGTAAACTTGAAGAAATTAAAAAGTTTAAATTTGATTCATTGACTTTTAAGCAATGATATGAGATAGTTCAGTATGTTATTAATTATGATATCATCTTGTCAAACCTTGAACGTTTAGAAAATTTATTGGAAAAAAAACTGCAATTAAAAACCTTTCTTAATACTAGAGGTATAATACCTGAAGAATATAAAATAATTCTTGAACAATTAAATGCAAAATACGAAGAATTATTGAGAATCCAAAGTGAAATAAGTCTTGGTGATTTTGAATTATCTGATAAGATTAAAAATGAAAAAATTGCAATCAAATTGGAAGAAGAGTTGAAGAACCAAATGGTTAATAAGGATAATCTTAAAATTGCTAAGGAACATGTTTTGTTTTTTAGAAATCCTTATTTTATCAATGGAGATAACCAATTTTTTGAAGAAAGAGTAAAAGCTTTAAAAAAAGAATATAGAAATATCAACTATAGTATTAAAAAGATAAAACCATATATTAAACGATATAAGAAAAAATTAACTTTATATGAAGATCAGGTTAAAAAGGTTATTTTCATGTCTGACTTTCAATTTGATAAACTATTTAAGTTTGTAAGACCATTCATTACTGAAATAATTAGTTCACAGGATTTATATTATTCTGAATTAGTCACACTAAGTTTATTAGATTAATTTTCAGTTTTACTTGATGTTTCAAATTCAAATTTATTTTCTTTAATAATAGCAACCTTAATTTTATACTTCTTGGTAATAGGATTATTTTCTATTTTCTTTTTAATTTTATATCCCAATATCTCTAATTCATCATTTGATTTTAATTTTATAGGGTTAGCAATAACTCTCAAATAACGTCCAGATCTAATTGCATAACATGAATTAACTTCATCAATTTCATTTATGATTTTTTCTAATTCCTGAATTCTTTCAAAATATTCACTATATGAATTCATTCTTGCACCAGGCCTAGAAGCAGAAATTGTATCAGCTATTTTTGTGATTTGACTATAAATATTGTTACAAATAATTTCATCATGATGTGAGTGGATTGCATTGATTATATATTCTTCTAGACCAAGGTTTGTTGCAATTTCTACTCCTAAATCAACATGATTCTTATCAAGTTCATAATCCATTGATTTACCAATATCGTGTAACAATGCAGCTTTTGCAGCCTTCATTTTATCAATGTTTAATGATTCTGCAATTGCACCAGCAATCTTTGCACATTCAATAATATGTGAAAAACAATTTTGACCATAACTTGATCTATATTTCAACCTACCCAAGTATTTATAGATTTCTTGGTTTTCAAAAACAATTTTTAGTTGATCATAAATTGTATCTTTTGCATATTTAAAATTTTGTTCATTAAATTTAGAAACCTCATCGTAATAAACATTTTCTATTTTAGATGATTCAATTGACTTCAAATCAAAAATTCTTTTCAAAGTTCTAATTGTTATTTCTCTCCTAATCGGGTTAGAAGATGATACAACAATAACATCACTATCCTTTTCAATTATCAAATCAGTACCCGTTAGGTTTTCTAATGTTTTCTTATTTCTACCTTCCTTACCAATTATTTTTGCTTTTAAACTATCATTTGGAATCTTAATAGATGTAGTAGTTTTATCTTGTATAAGTGGTTTTGATGTGGATTCCATTACATCTACTAAAATTTTTGCAGCTCTTTCATTTGCCTCTGTTCAAGTATCATTAATGTATTCCTTAATATCATTATTAATAACAGACCCATACTCTTTGTAGAGAAATTGTTTATATTCATTAATTATATCTTTTTCATTTAAATGAGACAATTTTTGCAACTTAAAACGATATTTTTCAATTAAATCATTATATTCATCTCTCAAACGGTTATTTTCAACAATTTGATTAGATAATCTTTCATTTAATTGAAAAACTTCTTCTGCCTTTTTATCATCATTTTTTGTAGTATCATTTTTATTTTTTTTATTATTCCGTAACAAAATAAAAAATGTTAAGCCCACAAAAAGCAATAACAAAATTGATACTAAAATAATTAATATTAATATTAATTTATTGTCTATCATAATGGAATTTTCTCAAAATCCACTTTAAATGCTATATATATTATAGCATATTATCCTATGACTATATGTAGTTATTATCATGTTTATATTAATATACAAATAAATAACGAAAATGAACCATTTTATAAAAATATAATTTTCTCCATAAAATTTTAAATAGGAGTGAGTAAAATGAAACCATTTTCAACAAATAAGTATAAACCTTCGAATTTTGAAATAAAAAGATTGACAATTTTTAAATTTTTATCACGAGTTTTATCTAAATATGGAGATATTAAAGATAAATCAAAGTTCAAAAATAAAGAAGCATTGTTTTCATACATATCATTAAAATTTAGTATAAGTAG
>CASEIK010000029.1 GCA_949288005.1 uncultured Mycoplasmataceae bacterium
CTCAGAATTGAGGAATAATTTATAATCAATTAAAAATTCTATTTGATGATAGATTATAATTTTAATATCAAGGATTAATAGTTTTTATACTTTTTAACGTTAATCCTTAAAAGTAGTTTCCCCAAAACTATCTACACTTCCGGGAAAATAGACAAAAAAGTTCCATATCAAGAAAAAATAGATGAATATGATAAATATAATTTAGAAGAAAAACACAAATTATTAAATGAAATACTAGATTTTTTATATGTTTTGCTTATCTTGAGGAAAATTAATTTATACACAATGAATTTATGTCAATATCACTTCTTAACTTATAAAAAACCATAATAAAAAGGCGAGATTTTATATTATTAGTAAATTATAAGATGACTTTTAGTCAATTTTTAGTGCTTTTTTACAAAATTATGCTATTATTAAATTATTAGTGAGGCAACCATGAAAGTTTTAAACATAAAAATGGATAACATTTTAAATTTTTATAATTTGGAACTTGATTTTGAAACTAATAGAAGATATTCTGAACAAAATTATGATGAGATTTACAAAATAGGTAAACATAAAATATTATCAAAGTTAGGTATAATAGGAAAAAATGCATCAGGTAAAACAACTATTGTTAATTTTTTGAATATTGTGAACCAAATTCTTTCATACGATTTTTTAAATGATTTAATATTTGATTTTTCAATAATCTTAAATAATTTAGTTGAAGAAGCAAAATATAACAATATAAAAAGTTTAGAAAACAATCAATTTTATTCAACTATTCCTACAAATATAAATGATAATTGAACATCTAAAATTGATTTAAAACATATTGACAAATCGTTTTTTCAGGAAATGATGAAAAAAAAGTTATCTAGTATTGCATATAATTATGAAGATAATGTATCCTTCAAAATGGAGTATTTAGAAAATAAAGAAAGAAAAAATATTTCATTAGATATTTCATTTGAATCATTGAATTATAAAATATTAATTGGAAACGAAGAGATGATAGTTGATATTTATGCTATTTTTCAAGAAATATACAATTATTTTTTAGAAGAAATTTATAAAAAGAAAGTGTTGATAACTGGTTCATTTATAAATATTTTAATGGATTATTATCTAGTGAATATTTTTACAAATAAATTAAAAAAGCATGAACTAAATGAAAGAATAATGATGTTTTTACATTTTTTTAAAATTATAAATGCTGAATCTTACCAAAAAATCGATTCTACCTATTTATCATTTGTTAACTTCTTTTGTGTTTATTTGAAAATTACAGACAATCAAAAAGATGAATTTATTAAAAAGTTTATTCAATGAATAAAAGTAGCTGATGATTCTATAGTAGATATTAAATTAGATATGAAAAATAAAATTATTTCTGGTTTTATGAACAAAAAAAATAAGTTATTAACATTTAATGAATTATCTTTAGGAACTAAAAAGTGAATTTTCCTTTTCCCTTTTTTAGTAGAGAATCAATCTTCACTTTTAGTAATTGATGAAATAGAGAATTCATTACATCAAAAATTATCATCATCTTTATTGGATTTTTTTCCTGAATGTAATAAACAAATTATATTTACCACTCATAATCCATATCTTTTTGAAAAAGGTACTAGACCAGATTCTGTTTATTACATAGATAAAGATATAGAAGAAAATTCAGTGTTAGTAAGACTTTCTGACGAAATAAAATTAGAAAAAAAACATGTTATTTCAGAGTTTTTTAGAAAGGAACTGATAGGCAATCATCCGGTGCCAAAACCATTTAAAAATTTTTGTTTTAATAATACAAATGAAAAATAGTGATGAAACTTTAGTTTATTACATAATTGAATCGGATGATGAATATAATACTGAATGCTTATATTTCAATAAATTATATTCAAGTGTTAATAAACAAAAAAAGAATTAAAGATAATTTAAAATCACCTTGTGAATATTTTGAATTTCCAATATTTAAAAATATAATAACTAAAGATCCTGTTTCTAAAAATAATGTTGATAAATTGTTTAAAGAGATTCATGATGAAATTATTGAAAAAAATTATTTAAAAAATAGTAATAGATTAATAATTTTTATTTTAATGGATAATGATGTTCAATCTAATTGTTCAAAAATTATAAAGAATAATTTTAATAAATTTTCAAATTTATTTAAGAACCCAAAAATAGAACCATATTGTTTAATACCAAAAGATGGATCGTGTTTTGAAGAATTTTTATACTATCATATCCCTAATATAAAAGAAGCTTTTAGAAAAGAAGAGAAATTTATCAAAAAGATTTGTAACTATTTTAATATTGATTCTACCAAGGGGGATATGTGTATCTCTGCAGTAATGAGAAAGTGTTTTTCAAATCATGAAGATGCAGTTAGAACTGTTGAGCAATTAAAGAAAAATTTAAATAAATATAATTCTCAATATAAACTTCTTTTTGATTGA
>CASEIK010000030.1 GCA_949288005.1 uncultured Mycoplasmataceae bacterium
TAGCCTTAGTTCATGTAAGGTACATGACGTTAGTTTTGAATTCATCATATATAAATTTACCATAATCATCAATACACTTAAATTTATGATTTTTTAAAACATTATATAAATCACTATAGTTTTTAATGATATATTTATTTCTTCCATGGAACGAACTAATGTATTTTGTAGTAATATAGTTGTTATTTGGTTTTAATAAAAAAAGAATTTATCATAATTTTTATATTTATCATTTACATATTGATAGTATTTTGACAGTTGTGAATATTTAGGCGATTTTATTCCATTAATTCCTGAATTAATTTTATTTTCAATTACAATAATTTTGTTGTCACTTTTTAGCAATAAATCAATATTTTTTTCTTCTCTAATAATTTGAAATTTTTATTTGATTTTGTTTTTATATTTAAGAAGTCTTATTAGAACTTTTTTAATAAATCATTGTCTCTTCCTAAAAAATAAGCAATCATATTAGACATTGAATCTTCTAAAGACACTCTATCATTAATAATATACAATTGTAGTTCTGACTTCAAATCATTATAATTAATTAAATTATCATTATTAACTGTAATGATTTTTTTTAAATTATCAAATATAATTTTAACAACAATAAGGTCGTTATTTTTACAAAATGTGTGCATCGCTTCTAATTGTCCAAACCTAGATGATATATTTATAAAGACTTTGTTATCATTAGCTTAATTATTTTTTTATCAGCAAAAATAAAAAAATAACAATCTTAATAAAAAAGAGAATGATTAAATTCTATAAAAAAATTTTTGCTTGTTTAATGACAACAAGATATATGATGTAGTATATATTCATGATAATCTTTAAGGTAGATATTTTAATCTATTTTAATATTAATAAATTACTTAAAAAATTTATAATAATATGGTTTTTGTGTATAATAATAGTGGCTATATTGTTTAGCCAAATTTATAGGTATTGTTCCTATCAATTCAAATAAGTTTTTACAAACTGTTTGATTAAGCTTTATTAAAAAATAATTAAGAAGAAAGGGGTAATATGAATATTATTACTATTGATTCTTTATCAATATTGTGTACAAATTATTCTATAAATGTTGATAATGAAAAAATTTATAGCATTTTAAAAGAAGTGATTATTAATATTAGAAAAATTAATTTGCGATATGAAATATTTTCTTATATTACTAATTCTTTTTGTAATAATGAATTTTTCATTTCTCAAATAGATATAGAAAAAATACTCAACATTATTCTTAGAACTATAGTTATTAAACTTAATAAAAATGAACTAATAACTACAATTGTTAATTTTGATGTTGACACTAGAATTGTAAAAGACATTCTAATCAATTTTCTATATGAATGTTATAAATTGCAAAACAATGAAAATGATTTTATCCAAAAATTAATTATCAAAAATCTTTATGAAATCAAGAAATATATCAATACCTTAATTTTTAGAAATTCAGTTAATGAGTTTGATAGATTAAATATTAACTATAATTTTTTAACATATTATAAACAAATTCCAACTTTTCTAAAATTTGTGTGTTTTTATATTAATAAACATTATAGCAATCAATGTATAACAATGAATAATATGAGTGAAGTCTTGGAAATTATAGATGAAACAGAAAAAGTTGAAAATCTTAATAGTTTAAGAAACATTGGTAAAAATAAGTTGGCTAATATTTTTATAAATTTTAATATTTTAAATTCTGATGTTATATTAAAACAATATTTTATCTTTATTTTTAATTCATTAATAATGTATGATTATCTTGAGAATAAAATTCTTTTTTTAGAAATAATAATAGGATACATTTTTAAAAAGAATCCTAAAATTTTTGAAAAAATTAATAATGATTTTTTCAGAAAAAATAAAATCTCTCATGATTTATCTGAACAAAATGTTATAGATATTTTTAACAAGAATAACGATGAATTTCTTGTTCAACAAATTATAGATAATTTCAATCTTAATCAAAATGAAATAGATAACTTAAAATTATCTAGATATTTATTTGATGATACAGATATTGGAAAAAATGAATTAGATAAAAAATTTAATGAATTATACAATGGTCATTATTCGAAACAAATTAAGTTATTTTTAGATAAATATTATAAAAATCATTATGATGAAGAAAATTATCTAAACAAGCTGTTTATTAATAAATATTGAAAACGTAATATTTGTGTATTATGTGAAAATAATGAATTATTCAAAACTAAAAACAATTATGTTGAAGAATTTTTTTATAAACATATTTATGTTTCTGAATTAAATATTGGTAATGATAATAAGAAAATTTATTACTATAATTTCCCTTTATCTGAGAAGAGTAATTTCGATTTGATTAAACAAAAAGAAATAATTAAGGATTCATACAACAAAAATCTAATACTAAGTTTATTGAATGATAACATTAAGAAGATTAATTGTTATGATGGATTAAATTTAAACAATATTGATCCTATTGTTTTTGTTGACAACAATTTGTTATCTGCATCTAATAGATTAAAATTTTCATTCTATGAACAATTAGGTGATATTTTATATAAAATAATAATTATTGATTTAATTCTTGATGGTAGAATAAAATATTCTTCTAATTACCAAGAAATATATTTGAGTTCTAATTTTCAAAACAAATTATCAAAAATAATAGATTTAAATAAAATAATTCAAACAAATAATTTACATTTTGGAAAAGATAATAAGTACAATGATGCAGATTATTTTGAAGCATTTATTTATGAAATATATAGAACTAACGGATATAAAATATTAAAAGATTTTATTATTAAAATACTAACTAAGAATCAATCAACATATATTGATAAAGATATCGAATCAACATCAAAACATTATGAGTGAATTAATATAGTTGCTAGTGTTATTAATTTTTCTGTTCCAAAATTGTCACTTCGTTTTGATGGTTTAAGCGGAAATGAATGTGTTTACAAATTAATAAAGGAACTTGTTGAATCAACAAGAATGTTAGTATATATTAAGAACGCTTTTGATAAAGGATTATTTGTTGAAAAAAATAGAATTTTTAGAACCATATTTTTACCAGATGATTATAATGATATTTCTTTTTATTGATCAATGTATTCACTATTTATTAATGATTTTGAATCTTTTTTTGATTGCTGTAAAAGAATGTGAAATGAAAATGATTATTAATTATTCTTGTTAATTTATACAATTTAGAATTTATATTACTTTGTAAAAAATATAATAGGAGGTTAGAAATGAAAAATAAAAAACTAACAAAAAAAGAAAAGAATGAAATATTCAATAAAACAAAGGTTTCTGATAATAAATATATCTGTTCACAATGTGAATTATGTGGTTATAAAATGTTTTGACACATTAAAAACCCTAATAAAAATGATATAGCAAAACACATAGCCTTTACAATTGATCACAAAGTACCAAAAAGTAAAAATGGTACTAATGTAATTAGCAATTTAAGATATGTTCATGCAATTTGTAATACATATAGAGGTAATGAAGATAAATATACTAAGAATGAGTATAGGGAAAAAATGGAAAATGTAATTATTAAACAATTGTGAAAAAATAAAAATTGCTATAAGAAATATTTTGAAAATTTAGATGAGTTTTGTCACTATTTTCCGTTTATTAAAAAAATATATAATCAATTAATTGATATAGAGAATTTAGAAAAGGAGATGTTAATTAACGCACAATTTATGGATTATAGTGAATTAGATGATCAAGTGAATATTGATATTACTTAAAATATCAAGAATAAAATTTAGTAAGTTTAGTAAGTAATTAGACGGAGTTATGTAAAGTTGTATAGAAGTGATGAATATTGCCTACTTATACAAATATTACTTAGGTGTTATACATGAGTTCAAGTGAAATATGTTTTATAGATGATAATTAAAAATTTTTATTCTAGAACCTAGGTATTTATTTTTAAATATTTTAAAAAAACAAAATATACAAAAAATTATAAATTTTAAAGGAGAAAATAATGTATAAAATAAATTTACATATATTAGAAAATTGTAATTATAAATGCAAATATTGTTTTTCTAAATTTAATAGCAAATCCATTTTAAATTGAAAAACATGAATAAAAATAATAGAAAATTGTGAAAAAAGCATGGATGTTTCATCATACAATATAGCAGGTGGCGAACCATTATTATATAAAGATTTAAAACAATTATTAACTAAATTGAATAAACCGATATCAATAATTACTAATGCTTCATTGATAGATGATTATTTTATTGATAATCTTTGTGAACATTTTTATATGATTGGTATTTCAATTGATAGTTTTAATCATGAAACAAATATAAAAATTGGTAGAAATTATAACCAAAAAACAATTTCATATGAACAACTAGAATTAATAATAAAAAAAATTAGACAGAAAAATAAAAACTGCATTATAAAATTAAATACAGTGGTATCCAAGGATAACTTTAATGAAGAATTATGGCAGAAACTTAAAAATTTAAAAATAGATAAATGAAAAATATTGAAATCAAAAAAATTTAAACTAAATTCAATTAATAATTTTGATAGTGTAGTTGATGATGAGGAATATAATTCATTTCTAGAAAGAAATATTCAAACTAAAATAACGGATTTTAATCATTCAACAAAACTTGAAAAGGATGACATTAAAATAATAATTGAACCATCAATGGAATCATCTTATTTGTTTATAGATTCTAATGGTTATTTAATAGATAATAGTAATAATACTCACAAACAAATAATTGATTTTAAAACAGAGTATAAAAAAGACATTTTAAAAGTAATTAATTTTGATTTTAACAATGTTTAATGCTACACATGGACATAAAAATGGGACAAAAGGAGAAAAATGAAAAAGAAAGTTCCATGATTAACTAAAAATGAATGAATATATTTTTTTGATTTATATGAACAAGATTTTATAAAATTTAAAAAAGAATATA
>CASEIK010000031.1 GCA_949288005.1 uncultured Mycoplasmataceae bacterium
AATATCATCCATAGAATCTAATTTTAATGATTTTGCTAATTCTAAATATTTATTTGCATCAAATTCTTTTTTTGACATAAAAACTCCTTAATAAAATTTTACTTTTTATTTTAGAGTTTCCCCAAAACTTAATACATTACCATCAAGGATTAATAGTTTTTATACTTTTTAATGTTAATCCTTAAAAGTAGTTTCCCCAAAACTATCTACACTTCCATGATAGATTATAATTTTAATATCAAGGATTAATAGTTTTTATACTTTTTGATATTAGTCATTTAAATAGTTTCCCCAAAATTATCTACACTTCCCAATTTTCTCTTCTTTGTTCAAAACATCAAAAATTTCTGAAATCTTTTTTCAAAAAACTTTGCATTGACCAATTCTTTCTTGACTAATATTACATATTATAATATTTATAAAACATTCTCTAGTATATGATTTTGGGTTCTTAATGTATTCAATAATTTTTTTAATTTTTTTATCTTTTTTATTTAAAAATGCTTTTCTAATATCTAATTTTTTATTATTTATATTATCTAATAAATAAATTGATAACTCTATATCTTGAATTTCTATATGACACATACTAAATGAAACATCTTGGTGTCGTATATTAAATAAAAATTGTTTTATATTTAATATTTCAGAATAATAATCAATGTTACACATATCATTAAATGCATGTGTAGGGGTATTGTTATCTCTTATTTTTTTTCATGATTCAAATTTCTTTAATGATTCATAATTTATTAGATTTATTCTTAATGCAAGAAGTTTTGAAGTATGTTCTAAATTATTTAGACCACTAGTGATTTTGTACAATTCATCACCATATTTTGTATCTAATATTTTTTTGCATAGTTCTAAATATATTTGATGAAATGTAGATAAAAAAAAGACTAGGTAAATCAATGCATTTAGATATTCTTTCATTGTTTTTTTTATACATTTCATCTATAATTTTAACGAATTTTTCTTTTGTCATTTCCCTCTCCATAAATTGTTCATCACTTATTCAAATATAATAGTGTCGTCATCAATATCAAAACTAATTTCATTATTTAAATAAATTAAATTTGCATTGTATATTTCATTAATAATTGAATTTTGATTGATTGAGGAAATTATTAAACAAAAATATACATCTATTTCATCATTCCTTTTGCTTTTAATATCATTTCTTGTAAATGTCATTCCCCAATTTTCAATATCTTTCTTTACCCCCTTAGAAACTATATAAGATTGTTTATTTTTTTTTAAAAATTTACTTGCTGAATATCTATTTTTGTATTTATTAAAAAATTTTCTAAGATTAATTTCTTTAGTATAACCATCATCAGAATCACCAAAAATTTCATCTAATTTCCAATTCACATTCAATTTGTTAGTTCCAATTAAAAATGGATCAACAGCACCAAATTGTACTCTTACAGTATCTTCTACATACTCAAAAGCAGCAAGTTTTGAAAAAACAGCATCAACATTAACAGATAAAATTACATTTAAATCAAATTGATTATCAAGAGTTTTAGGAAGTTTCATTTTAAAAAAACCTTGACTATAATCCTTAACCTTAATTTTAGAAACAATAACACAATTATCATCACTCATATTTCTTATTAACTCAATATTATTTGGTACACACCCATATCCAAGATAATCATCAATATAAAGTTCATTAACATTTGTTAATTTGTTATTATAGAAAATAGCAACTGCATTTAGAAGTGCAGGTATTGCAAACAAATCAACTCCATCAGAATATAGTTGTGCAACTTTTCTAGTAATTATTGGCGTAGCAAAACTTGTACCATCATCAATACTTTTACCACGAGAAGAAAAAGTATAATAATTGCCATTGTTATCTATTGCTCTAGTGGAGATATCTGGCTTATTAGCATAAAATCTATTGTTTTTATAATCACCACTTAGAGAATAACTTGTCCTAGAATAATCATAATTTGCACTCGCAACACTAATTGCAAGCATCGAATCAGAAGGAGAAGTTATTAATTTATCATTAACATTTTCCTTATTACCAGAGGAAACTACAAAAAGAACCTTATATTTCTTTTGAAGTTCATCCAATATCATTCCAAAATTAGATATACCTTCTGACCAAATAATATTATTACATGTTGTTGTTCCAGATGAAATTGATAAATTTCATATTTTAATAGATTTATGATATTTTTCTATAATTTGTTCCAATAGTTTATAAAATCTTCCTGCTGACATATTATCACAACACACATCGAATAAATCAACAATGGGGCTATTACAATTATCCTTATTCTCATCATTATTTAACATTTCATGAAAAAGTAATATAGAACAAACTTTCTCAGCATGATCCCCACAAGGAATGTCTTCTTCTGTATAACCAACAAATTCAGTGATAGGGTGATATTGAATATATTTTTTAAGCCTGCCAGTACCAATACCACCATCAATTACACCAACTCTTACTTGATTTGTTGTCATTTCAGATGCAAATTTTTCATAAACTAATTGAACCATATCTATTTCAAAACATTCTTCATTTTTTTCATTATTTTTAATAACGTTATATCCAGTTATCTTTATAGCTCCATCAATTTTTATCTTTTTTCTATCGTTTTTAATATCAATTAATGTAGAAGAGATTTTGACAGCTTCTATTCCATTATTTAGTAATAAATCCAATGATTCATTAGCTTTTTCTTTAGAACAAAAATGAGCAATAGTATGATCATTATTTTCAATTGTAAAATCTATATCATTTTCGCATATGATATCATATTGATATTGTATTAAAGATAACATTCTAATCAGTGAAGTTTTTGATACATGAGAAATATTTTTAAAATAAATACTAACTATACTAGTTATAAATTCATTTTTTTCATGGTTTTTATCCTTTAAGATACTAAAAAATGTATGTATATCAAGTGAAAATTTATCCAATATTGATTGAATTTTTTCTTTGATTATTTCTAATCTATTAATTCCATTTTCAATATCGTAATAAGAAAATTCATAATAAAACCCCATTTTATCATTACCTTTTAATGTGTTACTTAAATATGACAATTTATTATTTTCAAATATTGTTTTAAAAACATCATTTAAACGGTTAGAAATTGCAGGAATACTATCCTTGTGAAACAAAATAAAAAGTTTTTTATCATACTTATTTTCAAAATTATCTAAAATCTTTTTCAAATCATTAATAAGCTTATCATAATTGCTAAAATCAGTTGGTATCTTAAAATCTATTTGACCCCCACCACGTTTCAATGTATCGATATGATTTTGGATATTAAAATTCAAAATTCTACTCACAATTTACTCCCATAAAATAATTTTCAACTATCGATTTAATATCATAATTTTTATTGATGTTATTTATTGCAATCTTTTTGCACAAGGAATTTAAATATGATGGAGTAAATCAATTAGAATTATTTATTTTTGAAATTATAAAATCTTTATCACTATTTTTTAATTGAAGATCATATTGAGTATTAACATAATCAAGAATTTTTATATATTCTTTATCTGTGTAACAATTAAAATCAATAATTAAATCCATTCGTCTAATTAATGCATTATCGATATTTTTAAATAAATTTGTTGCAAAACACACAATACATTTTGAATCCTTATCTAATATTTTAAGCATTGTTGTGAGTATTCTACTAGTTTCAATTAGATCATTTCTGGTAAATCGACTACTAAATAATGATTCAGCCTCATCAAAAAATATTATGCAAGGTATATCTAAATATGTTTTCATTAAGAATTCTATTTTTTTAATAGATTCTCCATACTTATAATCCATAATATCTGATAATTTTACATTAACAATGTCTAAATTAAGTTCTTTAGACATCATTTCAACAAAAGTAGTTTTTCCTGTACCAGGCTTACCTTTTAATAAAATATTATTAATTAGTCTTTTTTTATAACCTATTTTTATGTTATTTAGCTCATTAATAATATTTTCAGGGAAGAATGTTTTCTCTAATTTCCTTTTTTTAGTTTTAATTGCATCTGTTTTTTTAACTTTGATGTTATTGTTTTTTATTTCTTTTATAGAATTAGCTAATTCAAAGCTATGCTCATTTCTTAATTGATCAATAAAAAAATCAAGATATTCGTCATATTCATTCCCACCAACATAAGCTTTTTCGATTAATTTTAATAAGTATTCTTTTTTCATATTTTAAACCTCATTATAATGATACCAAAAATTAAATTTTTTACACTTTTAATGAATTTTTTATAAAAAAATACATTTTATATGATTTTATAGCAAAAATTTAATTCCCAAAATAAGTTTTTTATTTCACAACTAGATATAAAAATTATATTTTCTTAATTAACACCACCTATACACTTAATAAGTGGCATACCAAAATTCAATTTTATTGTCTTTTGTTATAATGCATGCATAAAATTATGAATACACATTTTGTTAAATAATAATATTTTTAAATAATGCTTTTAGTTTAAAAGTTGTTATTAAACTAAAAAGTACTATTTTATCAAATAAAATACTATCATTATACATTTGTACATATTAGATATAAATAACAAGTAGATATTTATGTTTATTATTTTTAGTTTATATTTTTTGTTAAATCAAAACATGATATACATTTACAATCCTATCTGAAAATTGTTATTGCATTTTAATCATTTAAGTTCATTTAGTTTTACTAACAGATAAAATTTTGTTGCAATATAATAAATATATGATTGACAATCTATTTGAAAGAAAAACAAACATTACTAAATACAATGAATATCTAGAATTAATAAAGAACGTTAAAATTCCTAACAATCTTACTCATCTAACTAAAAAAAAGTTGTTAGAACTAATGATTGATGATTACGATGAGGAATCTTTAGCATTTAGATTTCAACTTTTAAAAAACTGAATAAATCAATATGAATCATTAAGTTCTTCATTTTCTAATCAACTTGAAAAAAATATTCATCGTTTAAGATTAGCAAGTTATTTAAATGCTGAAGAGAAAAATTATGTCTATCACACTCAATCATATGTTTTCTCTTTAACTAGAAATATAAAATCATTAATTGTTAACTTTCAATTATTTGATGGAGAAGAAGCATATTTCCACTATGACAATGTAACAGTTAAAACGTATGAATCAAAATTTGTTTTCAAAGGAGAATTGTATATAACCAACACAAGAATCATTTTCAGTGATGAAATATATGTTCATTGATTGAACATTGATAACATTAATAGAATTTATAATCATAAAAATAATATCTTTGTTCACTATCTAGATAAGATTATTTATTTTAGTTTCCCAGATCATAGATTATTTGAGTTATCTTTT
>CASEIK010000032.1 GCA_949288005.1 uncultured Mycoplasmataceae bacterium
ACTTGCAGAAACCTCTTTACTTTTTTTGATTTCTGATTCAGATTTTTTTGTCTTTGAATTTTCCATTCGGAACCACCCTTTCATATTTAACTTTAAAATTATATCATTTTGTATCAAAAAAATATATTTTTTTATAAAAATGTGTTTTTTTGTTTGAAATTAAGTATTTTTCTCTATTTATTGCAGGAATTTTCTTGTTTTTTATGAAAAAAAGAAAATATGGTATAATTTTATGTATGTATATTATTATTTATATTTAATAATATACATTAGGAGTGAGGGCAAATGAAAAAGTCAAAATTATTTCTATCGGTGATGAGTATTTTTTCCATTGTATCTTTGTGTTTGCCTATAACTTTTTTGTTAAAATTTGGGCAATCATCAGGGACAATTTTGGTTGATGGTAAAACTTTCACAAACACTCAAAGTGTTGCAGCTTATTTAAAAAAGACTTATGGTGTTAGTGATGCTCAATCAATGGTTGATAATTACTATGTTGAAGAAAATGGTAAAAAGGTATATTTAGGTGCAAATCAAATAAATAGTTTAGTTGATGAAGCGGTTTGTAATAGCGAAACAAAAACTATTTATTCAACAATGAAAGACATAGAAAAGAATTTAATCAATCCTTCATTGGGTGAGCTTTCACCAAAATGATTTAATGATACACAAATTGAACCATCAAGTACTATTAGAATTTGAAAAGGTGACCAAAATACTACATATACAGATAAAGCTAATGCCCTTGATTCTTATTTTGGTGGAACAAAGAGTGTTTACTATTTTAATGATATATATTTTTCATCACTAAATGATTTAAGAAATTATCTACTAAACATTTATTTTAATGATTCAACAGATAAATCCATTACATCATTTAGAATTATGGCTCCTAATGGTGAGTATTCAAATATTATTAATTTAAAATCTAAATCAGATTGAAAATCTCAAGCAAGTTCATTCATTGAGGAAAATTGTCAAAGAGTAATTAAAGTAAAGACAAGCACCGGATACCGTTATTTTTCGGCAAGTAATAAACAAGCAATAAAAGATGCTATTACTTTTGAAAATGTACCATATGTAAAAATCAAATCTAATGAGGGAAAATTTAATTTTGTTGTAGGTTTAAATCAGGGTGATCAATATAATTTAAGTGGTTCAAATTTTTATACTGGTTATACTGATATTTCTTCAGCAATTGATGTGTCTACAAAGTGAACTAGATTAATTGATAATTATGGTCCTAGTTTTACTAACGAATATGAAAATAATTTTAATAGTATCACTAATGCTTTCTTTGAAAATTTCTTTGATCGAGGTAATTCAACTACAGGTAATGATGGTAGAGTTCAATATAGTGCTGAACATTTGTTTGTAGCTAAAGGAGATAGTGGTACAGTTTCTAGAGATGGCTCTCCAACTAACTATATGCTACTTAATTTTAAAACAGGAAAAGAAACTGGATTTCAAAATTATGATACATCTAGATATGATTTTGAGAAACAAGAAGTTATTTCTGAAAACAAAAGGATTTATAACCCTGATGATTTAGGGACATTAGAAGTTATTTCACTTGGTTCTTTATCAAATAATTTTAAAAATGCTATTACTAGTTACTTTCCAAACTTTGCCTATGTATATGATAAAGCAGTTGATGTTGCAAATAATTATGCATCTATGAAAAATTTTAATTATCTTATAAAAATTCCATTACTATTTTCATTTATGATGAATGAACTTATTAATGCAGGAGCGCCTAATGATTTGATTAGGTTAACTAGACATTATTTTTCTTTAGTTTGCGATATTTATAGCAATATTCTTCTTATGAATGGGGGCGAAACTATATTTAAGCCAGCTAGTAACTTTATTGCACATGGAACTTTAGATTTGAAAAAATTATTTGGTATAAATAATAAGGAAATAGAATTTGATATTGAAAAATACATTTCATATATTTCAAATGTTTATCCGTCGTATATTTCAATATTAAAATCACTAATTGAAACAAAATCAAGAATTTCTTCTGGATTAGGTGTTGACAATAAAGTTGTTGATAATATTGCAACTCATTCTGTTAATCAAATATATACAAACGCTTTAACGAATGTTGCTATAGGTGAAGTTGTTGAAAACACAAAACAAGCTATTAGATACAATATTAATAATACTTGAAATATTTTTTCTGATGATAAAATTTTAGAAAAAGTAGAAAAATCTGATGTAATGTATGCTGCTTTTAGTAGTATTGCTCGTTCTATTTTAGATACTACTGCTAGAGATAGAGCGTTAGATAACATTGAATCATATGCTCAGGAACTTTTAAATTCTCCAGATGCTTGAGAGTATGTACCAAATGATAATTTGTTTAAGAAAGTAGCATTTTATTTCAAAGAAAAAAATCATATTTTTTACACACCTAATGAAATATTAATGACTATTAACACATTAAATATAGATACATTATTGTCTTGACGTAATATTATTGCTGATGTTGAAAATGATTTATTACAAGAAGAAAATTCTGGAATAGCAAATATTGTATATGAATTTGATCCATCTGAAAAAATTGATATAGATAATGATAAATATACAAAGATGAAGGATGATTATTATCTTAATGTTTATAATAGAAAAAGTGAATATTTATATACTGATAATGACATTAAAATTAATTTTGATTCATTTTACCGTGGTATATATTTAACATTTGATGAATATGTAGCTATCACAATTATGAGAATGTTAGGTGATTTATCTCAAAAAGATAGTTTATTCATTATGGATAAAGAACAAAATGCTGTTGTAATTAATCCTGAATTTAAAACAGAAGCAACAAGAATTATTCTTGATGTTAAACAAAACAATCCTCAATTAATGATTCAATTAACTCATTTATATCGTGGGTTTCAAGCAATTCAGCAAAGTGTTGAAGAAATTAGCAATCTTTATAAATACAAAGAAGGTAGTAATTGAAATACAGATGATGT
Organism: uncultured Mycoplasmataceae bacterium; assembly: GCA_949288005.1. GTDB lineage: Bacteria > Bacillota_I > Bacilli_A > Mycoplasmatales > Mycoplasmoidaceae > Mycoplasma_L. The sequence continues at coordinate 2,991 of CASEIK010000032.1, forward strand.
GCTAATTGATATGATGCTAAAAAACACTGCACAATATGCATCAATTGTTAATCAAAATCTAGAATATTTACAACAACAATTAACCAAAATTAATGTTCCTTTAAAAACTGGTCAAATTATTGCATATTCTGGAACATCCACAAATTTGTTTTATTCTGATAATCAAATAAGTTATGATTTATCACCTAACACACAAAAAACACCTTATGAATCTGGTAGTGAAATTACTCCATATCAAATGAGTTATTTAACTAAAGTTGATAAAACAAAATCTGCATACGTAATACCAAATGTTGAAGTTGTACAAAATAGAATCATTAATTCTAGTGTGAATACAAGTGTTTATATTTTTTCTGTTGAGTTAATCAATAGTTTTCAATATACCAACACAATTGAATATTCATTTGATAAGTTTTTAGATACTAATATGTTAGATGATCTTGGTATAAGTAGTAGGATGAATGGAAATATGATATATGATAGAAATCTTAAATTTTATGACAAAAATATTACCATTGAGAATTTTAGTGAATCATATACCTACATGAAAAAATGAGGATATAATATCCCAGAAAAACTTGATTCAAAAATTTTAACTGGTAATTTTAATCAAAAAATTCAAAACTCTTTGGAATTTAAAAATTTTAGTTTACCTGATTTAACTTTTGGTTTTGAGCAATCAAATGTTTTAACAGAAGAAAATAATGCAATTTTAAATAATCAAAACAACAACGTTAAAAATAAAACAAAATCTACTAGACTAAATGACGATGAAATACCAAATAAAGCAAAAATTAATAAAGAACCATCTTATGTTATTTTTGAGGATGAAAATAAACCTGGATTAAATCAAGTTTGAGATAATGATGATAATTTTTATTATTTAACTAAAATTAATGAAAAAGATTCACTTGTTTTTAAGTTTTCGCCAAAAGAAGGAAGTAATATTCGTCGATTTAACGGAATTTATATAGGATACTTTGATATGATTAAAGATTCTTATGGTGGTAGCATGTATGGTATGTGTCTGGATGAGTTTGATGGTAGTGCAATGATACCATCATTTGATCGTGATGGTAAAATAATTGCTTTAAATGAATTCTCATATGATAAGTCTTTAGAAACATATAAATTTAATAGATTAACTATAGATGATTATGCAGCTAACGATTCTACGTATGGACAAGAAGGTTTATTAAATATATATGATAAATATATAAAAGAACTTGATAAACAATCACATAATAATCTTTCTACGTTAGAGGCTTGCAATGGAACTAAATCTTTTGATTTAAAAGATATGACAGAGAAAAGTTTTTTTGATGTATTATCTAATGATGGTATTCTTGCTGATTTTAATATTGTTGCTCAATCTAATAATAAATTTTATGCTTATGGTGCACAAGATATATGTGAGTCAATTGATTTCAATATACCTGATAATTATAAAGAAAAGATATTAAATCAATATAGTGAAACATTATCATCTATAGAGGATTATAAAGATGATTCATCATGAAAGAGACGAGTTCAAATTTTTAAAAATAAAGGGCATTTATCTGATACAGATGCACAACAAAATTTACTACATATGGTAGAAAAACCTGAAGTACCAAGAGTTCATAGTGATATAGCAAGAAAATCACAATTATCACAAGGAAAAGAAAGTGTAGTAAGTGATATTATTTTTGATGCAACAGTTAGTGATAGTTATAGAGTTATATCCCAGGATGCAATAATAATTAGGAATAAATCTAATTTAGAATCTACTTCATCTCTTTTCAATGATGAATTTAATAATAAATCTTTAGATGAGCGTCGTAAATTTTTTAATCAGCATTTATCTGAAAGTAATACATATTTAGATAGTGTAAATAGATATCTTGATTCATATTGAGATTTCAGGAAAGATTTTATTGATGGTAAAAATATGGACCCAGAAAGATGTCAATATTTTAGTGATGCACTTAATGCGCTGTTAGGTAGAGATGGTGATAACAAAGTTGATTATGTTCGTGGTAATAATTTTAATGATTTGATGAATGATAATGAGAAACATAAGAGACAAGAAATTGCAAATGAAATAGATAGTAATTTAGGTATAAATAATATTAATCATTTTGATAATTTAGTGGATGAATATAATAAAAAAATATCACTATTACAGCAACAGTCGTTTGATGATTTTAAAATAGATTCTGACTCAAGTGAACGACTATTTAGTGATATAGAAGATTTTGAACTTGATGATGAATTAAGAGTTGATAATTCACATATGTTTGATGGAGATTCAAAAACACTTTGTCCAACAGGTGAAAGGATTGACACAATTGGATTAGGTGAAAATGTTTCAAATAATTTGCATGGTGATAGAGCATCTGTATGATCGAATTTTGATAAAAACTTAACTTTATTAAGTGTTGATAGTTATAGTAATAGTATTGATAGCATCCCTTCTTCATCGAGAGGTAATTTTGCAGTTGATAATATTAGACAAACTAGGGATAAGGTTAACTATCTTGATAAGTTAGCATCAGATTCTAATCCAAGTTTAGATGACCCACATTTACTAACAATTTTTAATGATAGAAATAAGGAAACTCTTCAAAAATATCATTTTGCAAATTTTGATGATTCTATAGCATCAAAATTAACTCCTGATATGATTGTAAATGATTTTAATGATGATATTTATTTAAATAGTCAAATGTATACTAATAGAAGTCAAGTAATTGAAAATAGTGATAATCATAATATAGGTTCAAACGAAAAAATTAGAGTATTAGGTGAAAGAGAAATTGCTGGATACATGCAAACTAATACTACTGATTCAATCATTCCTGACTTTTTCCCTGGACAAGATACTGGAAATTCTAGTAGTGATGAAGATCACACTGGAGAAAATGGTTCTGGCAATGGAAACGATGGTGATTCTAATAATGGTCAAGGTAATACTGGGGGAAATGGTCCTGACATTGAAACACCTGGTAATTCTGGTGACAATAATCATGGTGGTGTTGGAGGAAATGGTTCTAGTGGAAATGGTCCTGACACTGAAACACCTGGTACTTCTGGTGACAATAATCATGGTGGTGTTGGAGGAGATGGCTCTGGTAATGTAAATCCTGATAATCCTAATAATGGTCAAAATGGTACCGGAGGAAATGGTTCTAGTGGAAATGGTCCTGACACTGAAACACCTGGTACTTCTGGTGACAATAATCATG
>CASEIK010000033.1 GCA_949288005.1 uncultured Mycoplasmataceae bacterium
CCAATTTTTTTGATTGTTTTCTTTTTCATCTTTTCCCTCTCCTAATATTTAACACTTTAATTATACCATTTTTTTTAAAAAATTGTGTTTTTTTTCAAAAAAAAGTAAAAAAAGTGTTTTTTTTAACAAAAAAGTGTAGTATAACTACACTATTTTATAATATAGGAAAGAGAATCATAATTGTTATAAAATAAAAAAAATTAGTATTTTAGAATGCTAAATACTTTAGATTTAAGGTTTTTTGCACCATTTAAAGAACTAATCTCAATTAAAAAAAGTGACATTATTGCAGTAGATTTTGCTTGTTCAATCAATTTTTCGGCCCCAGAAACAGTTCCTCCAGTAGCTAATAAATCATCGATTATTACCACTCTACTATTTGGTTTTATATCTTCTTTTTGTAATTCAATTGTTGAATTACCATATTCAAGACTAATTTCTTGCTTATATGTTTCATTAGGTAATTTATTTGGTTTTCTTATCAAAACAAATGGTTTATTCATTTTTAAAGATAGCGGTAACCCAAACAAGAAACCTCTCGATTCAATTCCAGCAATATAATCAAAATCAAGATTTTTCAAAACATCACAAAACAAGTCAATTATTTCATTAACAATGTCAGGTTTTTGAAAAATTGGAGTAATATCTCTAAAATTTATACCTTTTTTTGGGAAATCTTTAATTAGCTTAATATATTCTTTTATGTGTTCAATATTATTCATACTTAACAATTCAACCCTTTAATATTTTGTTCATTAACATAATCATAGCAATATAATCTATTATTTGCTCTATTAAGTTTTGAAACTCTCACAACTTGAATTTCTTGAGTAAATTTATTTTTCAATAAATTAGCATAGAACCACAATAGAATTACAATTCTATTCAATATAATCATATTTATTATAGATCCTAATGCCAATATTAAGAACGTAAAAATCAATGTTGGTGAAATTAATACCATACCAAGAACAGAGAATAAAAGTACTATTAGGTTAATAAAAACAAGGTTTTTATTAATTTTCATTAATATACTATTAATCAAACTCTTAAAATTCTTAATATCTATTTGAATTTTCTTATTTCAACTTTTCTTCGACGAACTCACTGATGCTATTGATAGAGCAGTTGATACCAAGAACACAAAAACAAAGATAATAATACCATTAATATCAAAAGGCATTCTGCTAATTCCGACTCAACCAACAATTATAAATAAGATTGATATTTGAGATATGATAATTGGTACAATTGCAATAAAATTCAATGAAACTAGAATTCAAATTGTAGAAAAACCTATACCAATACCAATACATTTAAGTGTATTAAATACCAATCTAGTATTGATTTCAGACGATAATACTGAAGATGTTATATTATTTATTAAGTTTGCTTTAACTGTATCATTTAAACCTGAATTTAGAATTCTATTCAACAATTCTAATTGATCAATACGATTATTAGCATAAATAATCAACTCGTTATCATAAATATAGTTGTTTATACTAGATATTCCTAAAACATCAATAATTTCTGCTTTAGATAAATTAACAGTATCAAAGTTATAAATAGAAATAACACTTGATGAAGTGAAATCTAAAGAATAAATAGGTCCAATGAAACAAAAAATAAAGATACCCACAAACGCAACTACAAATAATATACTAAAGATTACTATGTTTTTCTTTTTATCAAAATAATTAATGTCAATAAAGAAATTCCTTAATGAACCAAAAAACTTATTTTGAAGCAACTTAGATTCTTTTTTATATTCTAGTTTTAATAGATACTTATACTGTTTTTGAGTCATGAACATTTTTTCATTATTCATATCAAAAACTATAACAAAAAGCAATATCAATACATAGAAAATAACACCACTAAGAATAAATGATAAAAACACCGAAACTATTAACATAGCCCCAAAGTTAACGTTGTTAATTTGTCCAAAAAACAAAAAGGCTAATGATGTAATTAACAATACAATATGAAGATCTAAGGATGTTTTTCAATACTTTTTAATTGATTTTATTGTTGCCCCAGTTATACTAGAATTTTCAAATATTTCTTTCTTAAAGTTATTCAAGTAAAAGAAAGATGTAATAAATGAAATGAAAGCACCAAAAGCAGCTGACATTAAACTAAAGAATGAATATACAAATCCAAAATTAGAATAGAACAATAAAGATAGAACATATGTCAATGCTGATAGAACAAAAGCAATAAAACCTGGTATTCTAAAGTACACTGATACAAAAATACCTACCAAAAATATAACAACAGAAATAGTAACAAATGTAGCTGCTAATGGTTCTAATCCTGTTATTGATTTATCTATTTTTGGTTTTGTAATATTTTGTTGACCAAATAATAATGATGGTTTTAAAAAGTTATTAGCTATTTTTTTACATTCATCGTTGAATGTTTTAAAATAGTCATCTAATGCATCATTATATTCATCTATAGTAGGGTAATCTTTTGGAGAAGGGGGAGCAAATTCAGAAGATTTTATTGCTAATTCGTTTGCAAAACTTGTTCAACCACTTGTAAATGAATCATTATTAAATAATGAAACTAGTGGAAATTTATAATTTTCATTATTTAGTACATTAACAAATAATTCACTATTATAAAAATCACTAGCAAAAGTGAAATTTCTTACATAGAAAGGGTTGATTGGATCAGTTGGTTTATAATCTTCAGCTTCTGTATCTGGAGGATTAGGATTAACAAAATATTTATCATAATTCCTATAATCTATAAAAGAAACTAAATAATCTTTAGATAATGTCTTGACTACATTATCTGAAGCATCTGATTCTAGTCATCCTCATCCACTAATTTCAGATGGAGAACTATTATTTGAATCAAAAGAATCTTCAGGTTTACCATTTAAAGATGCATCATAAAATTCAAATAAAGTCTGAATTAAATTATCTTCAGTTATTGGTTCTGGCAATCAATCACTATCATATGCTACAAATGACATAAATTGTTTTTCTATATCTTCAAGTGATGATAAATATGCATTTATACTATTTCTAACATCACGGCTTAGATAATTAGCATAGTCATATTCACCAGTACTAAATAACTGTTCTTTTCAATTATCCTTGTTAACTGTTATATATCCATCACCTACACGGGAATCTAAACTTCTACTTCTTCTTGTTTCTGAAACAACAATTTTTGGTGTACCATTAGCATTTAATGGAATATTTGCATACATATTAAAGTATCATGAAATAATCAATTGATTTAAATAATTAATAAAACCTTGTTTATCATTTCATAAAATTCATGATGAGGTAGTTTGAAATTGTTCAGAAGGAACTGGACCTGTTGGTTTCTCTTCTGTTTCTCCTCCTTCATCAGGTGGGGTTATTGTAGAATCTTCATATGTTGTTGGTTGTGAACCTGAAGATGACTCTTGTTCACTAGCTAATAACTTGTTGTATGCATTTATATCAATAACAAAAGAACCAGAATTGTATGTATTATAAGATTTAATATTAACTAATGTATCACTAGTCTTACCATCTTTGTCCACATATCTCTCTATAGAACCATCAATATTTTGTTTATCATTAATCAAAAAATAACTCAAATCATCTTTATAAGGTAATGGAATTTTATTTGGATCTTTTTCATCAAGAGTAGATGCATCAACAAATAAATGAGAATTTGTTCTACCAGTTGAGTATTCTATCCCTGAATATCTATTTCTTATCGGTTCTAGTGAATATCTATTTGAAAAACTTAAATTTTTATATGTTTGATGATCATTAAATAAAGTATTAACTTCATCTTCTACATCTCTCAATGAAAAACTAGATAATGAATTTTCAAAAGAAGCAGATAACATCCCAATCCTTAAAGTAGCAACTGGTTTGCCATCAACTAGTTTTACAACTGGATTCAAATCAGGAATTTGTCCATTATTAAAACCAAAGAATTTAACTTTTTTATCCTTTATCAAATCTCCCACTGTTAAATAAAAAGACAAAGAATTATTATTAAAATCAGCCTCAAGGTGATTTATAGTTATCATATTTTCATTTGTAATCTTGTCAGAATTATATAACATTATATTCTTATTGTTGAAAATGGTTTTTACAATGATACTAGTGTTTAATGGTTGATTATTGTTATCAACAATATCATGTAAATTTAAACCTTTACCAAAATCAAATGCATTCGATGTTAACTCAAGAGTTATAAGTGATGATTTTGGTATCTCTCTAAACTCAAAACCATAACTTACTGATATATTTGTAAGACCTTTATCTTCTAAAGTTGAAACTAAAAAGTCAGATGATTCTTTTAATAAGCCTTCTTCTTTAGCAACATCTAAAACAAATTCATTATTGGCATCTACAAGATTAAAATCAAGTTTTATGCTTCTACCTTCTGATAAGTCATCTGCTACAAATGAATTTTGAGAAACATAGTAAGAACTAAAACCAATACCAACACCTGCAACTAATGCTAATCCAATACCTGTTGTTATTCCTAATATCTTCTTTCACTTCTTCTTCTTATCATTAGTAAACATAATATATTTAATTATACAATATTAAAATTAATTTTAAAATAATCAATATTTTCATTACAAATAACTCTTATTTTTTTAATTTTTCTGAAATTTACAAGACCAAGTGATGGAAAACAAAAATCAACTCTTTCACCTGAGATATTATATATTTTGACACTAGATTTAGTATCATTATCAGTGTAACTAATTAAATTCATTTGATTAAAAACATAATTGTCAGAAATATTGACAACATTAGTTTTTAAGCAATCATTCATCAAAATTTTAATATTTGAACTATTTTCATTAAATTCTAAAATATCTATCATAATTAAATTCTCAATAATTATTCGTTTTGAGTGTTTAATTTGAAAATTTCTTACTCTACTAATCTTATTTACATTAATTTTACTAATATTCTTGTAATCAATGAAGTTTAATATATTATTCCTGTCTACATAACCAGGTGTATCAATAATTGTAATATTTTTTGAATAATTAATTTTATGTTGTGAAATAGTGGTATTCAGCTTATTACTAATTGTTACATCAATAAATTTATTAGCATTTTTATTATTAAATTTTAAAATTGTATTAACTATACTTGATTTGCCTACATTTGATAAACCAACAAATACTAGATTTTTTCTAGTTTTAATATTTTTTTCAAAATAATCTAGCATCTTTTTAATACTAGATTTGGTTTTTGTTGAACAAAAAAATATATTTAGAGGATTAAAACCATATGATAAAACATTTTTTATGATTTTTCCTTGAATAATCTTGATATCTCTAAAAGAATTAAATAAATCCATTTTGTTGACAATAACTACTAAGTTTTTATTATTCTTAAAATTATTCAGCAAAGAATTTTTTATGTTAAAAGGATCAACAACTAAACAAACAATATTTTTTTCTGAAATTAGTGACTTTTTATTTTTTATATCAATTTTTTCTTCATTAACAAGGATTGTATCATTGATTCCATAATATTTAAGTTTAAAACATCTCTGACAAAATTTTGTATTCTTATCTATTCTTGGAACATATCCAATATTATCTTTTTTAAGAGAAAGCTTAACCCCACAACCACAACATTTGATTTGAGTTTTGTGATTAGATAATGTCATAACCTACCTTTAAGTCACCTTCAATATCAACATTTAACTTATATGAAAGGGATATATGACGATAAATAAATCTTTCTAATAAAAAGATTATAAAATTCTTAATGCCAGTCTTTGATGATTCAACTAGAGGAAGTACAAGAATTGATTTAATTGACAAACGGTTAGCAACAAAAATGTCTGTTATAAATTGATCACCGATGAAAATAACATCTTCAGGAGAAATATTATATTTTTCCATAATCTTCTTAATTTTTCCAACTAATGGTTTTTTTGCATTATAAATAAAGTCATCAACATTAATTAAATTGCAAAACGTTTCAACACGATACTTTTTATTGTTACTAATAATAATCAATTTAATGTCATTATTTTTAACATCATTTGCAAATTTAGTACATGTAGCATTCGGTAATGACGTAAAATGAGGAATCAATGTATTGTCTAAATCACAAAAAATATACTTAACACCTGATCTTCTCAATGAAAATAAATTAACATCCATTATATTTTTAATAAAAACTGTTGGTCTTAAATAATTAAAAAGAACTAAATTACTTTTCATTAGAATAATTTCTCCTGTTTCACATTAGGTTCATCACCAATAGATGAATCTTCACTATTTCTATCATTGTCTAATCCAATATCTCTTGATAATCAATTGTCACGATAACATGAAATAATTCTATTAAACTTTAAATCACTAAATCTTGTAGATAAATCTGTTAACGGAATAAGTGAAGCTTTTAAAAACTTAATAGATCCATCATCACTCAAAACATTTAGTGTGTCTGTACCAAAAACAGAAAATGCATTAATGATTTCATAAGGTTGAGATTTTACTTGTGACATTAACATAATACCTGTACCTGCTCTTTTAATTTTCTTAATATCATTAGCATATATTCTCTTCATTCCTCTGTTAGCAACAAGAACAATTTGTTGATTTTCATTATTAATTGCAATACACGTTGCTATACAATCATTATCATACAATTTTTGTGATTTAACACCAGATGATACTCTACCAATGATTGGAATTTCATCTATATTATACTTAATACCATATCCATTTTTTGTAACCGAAATAACTTCATAATTAGTATTATTAGAAACTAATTGAGCACTAACCACTAAATCATTTTCTCTCAAATTTATAATACCTAGTGATTTTGGACTTTTTGCTAAAACTAACTCATTTAAGTTAGTTCTTTTAACAAGACCGTTCTTTGTAGCTATAAGTAATAGTTTATCATCAGTAATTGGAAATTTTGTATTAAATGCAGATACTATTTTCTCATTTGTTTCTAATGTTATAAGATTGTTAATATGTTCAGCTAAATCTTTATATTTACTATTTTTTATCTTGTGACAAGGGATTGAAATATATCTACCTAACGATGTAATGATAATAACATAGTCTAATGTGTTTGAATCAAATATATCTAGTAGCACATCTCCTGATTTTAAACTAAATTCGCCATATGTTGATGAACAAATAGATTTCCTTGTGGTTGTTTTAATATAACCATCTTTTGTTACCATAACAATAACATCCTTACCATCTAATAAGTCTGCATCATTAATAATAATTTTTTCAATTTCATCTTCTATTTTTGTTCTACGTTCATAACCAAAGATGTTCTTATACTCTCTTAATATCTTTTTAATATAATTTCTAAGTAATTCATCTGAAGAAAGTATCATTTTTGTATTTTTTATAAAACCTTCAACCTCTTGTTCTTCTTGTTTTAATGTAGCTATATCTGTTGCGGATAATTTATATAATCTTAAATTAACAATTGCTTCAGCCTGAACCTCACTAAAACCAAATTTTGCCATAATGTTCTTCTTGGAATCATCCTTAGATTGAGATTTTCTAATAGTTGAAATAATATCATCTAAGATAGAAATGGCTTTCATTAATCCTTTGACAATTTCTAGACGTCTTACAGCTTTATCAAGATCATACATTAATGTTTTTGTTGTGATGTCAATTGCATGAGCAATATATGCATCAAGTGCTTCAAGTATTGGCATCAAACATGGTTTACGATTATGAATAACAATAAAATTAATTGCATATGTGACTTGTAATGATGTATTTTTAAGTAAGAAATTTTTTATAACATCAAAAGATTTATCTGCTTCAATATCAATCACTATAGAAATACCATTTTTATCTGATTCATCTCTAGTTTCAATAATGCCAGAAATCTTTTCATTAAACATTAAATCGTCTATGGACTTAATAATAGCTGATTTGTTTGTTTCATATGGTATAGATGTAATAACTAATTGTTTTATTTTTTTATTAACAACTCTTTCTTCAAAATTTGCTCTAATTATAAATTTACCCTTACCTGTTTCATATGCTTCTCTAATTCCAGCAGCACCTTGAATAGTACCACCTGTTGGGAAATCTGGACCTGGCATAATTTTAATAATAGAATCTAAACAACAATTAGGATTGTCAATCCTATGAATAATACTATCTATTACCTCAACAAAATTAAAAGGCGGAATATTAGTAGCGTAACCAGCAGCAATACCTGTTGCTCCATTAACTAAAAGATTAGGAATTAATGATGGAAGGTATGACGGTTCTTTTTCTGAATCATCAAAATTTGGTATGAAGTTAACAGTGTTTTTGTCAATATTCACCAACATAAACTCAGATATTTTTGATAATCTACATTCTGTATATCTCATTGCAGCTGCGTTGTCACCATCAATAGAACCTTTATTACCATGCATATCAAGTAGTGGAATGTTGTTTTTTCATTCCTGACTCATTCTAACCATAGATTCATAAATTGAACTATCGCCATGTGGATGATATTTACCAATAACTTCACCAACTGTTCTAGCTGATTTTTTATAAGGTTTATCATGTAAAATTCCTAAATTATTCATTGCAAACAAGATTCTTCTTTGAACAGGTTTTAAACCATCTCTAATGTCTGGAAGTGCACGATCTTGAATTATGTATTTCGCATACCTTGCAAAACCATCATTCATTATTTGATCTATTGATTTTTTTCAAACATTCTTTTGTTTTTGCATATTAATCCTCATCCTCAAACTTAAAGTCTATATTTTGGTTGATTCAATCTTTACGTAATTGAGAATTATCACCCATTAAAATATTAACTTGCCTTTCAGCAATAATTAAGTCATCAATATTAACTCTAATTAATTGTCTAGTTTCAGGATTCATTGTAGTTTCTCATAATTGATCAGAATTCATTTCACCCAAACCTTTATATCTTTGAATTTCAAATGAAGGATTTTCTTTTTTTAACGCATCAAGTTCTTCTTCATCTCAAGCATAATAAAATTTTTTTGTTTTCTTATTTGTTAATTTATATAGTGGAGGAAGGGCAATATATACGTGTCCATTTTCAATCAAAGGTTTCATGTATCGATAAAACATGGTTAATAATAATATTTGAATATGTGCTCCATCGGTATCTGCATCAGTCATAATTATAATTTTGTTATATTTCAATTTTGAAATATCAAAGTTTTTTAATGTTCCCGTTCCAAGACAAGTAATTATAGTACCTATTTCTTCGTTTTTTAAAACTTCAAGTACATTAGCTTTCTCAACATTAATAACTTTTCCTTTAAGAGGTAGAATTGCTTGATATTTTCTATCTCTACCTAATTTTGCAGAACCACCTGCTGAATCCCCTTCAACCAAAAATAATTCATTTAACTTTGGATCTTTAACTTGTGGAGGTGTAAGTTTTCCAGATAAAATTCTTTCAACACCAGACTTTGATTGCTTTTTGGTGTTTTCACGAACTTTCTTGGCTGCTTGTCTTGCATCTCTAGCCAAAATAGCTTTTTGAATAATTTTTTGTGCTTCTTTTTTATGTTCTTCAAATCAAAAAGAAATTTGTTCACTTGCAATTTTTTTAGTAGCTTCTCTAGCTTCTGGAGTAAATAATTTGTTTTTGGTTTGACCTTCATAACTTATAATATTTTCTGGTACTTTAACGGATATAATTGCTCCAATACCTTCTCTAGTATCAGATCCTTCTAAATTTTTATCTTTAGGTTTTATTATTCCTCACTTCCGACCATAATCATTGAAAATTTCAGTTAATGCAACCTTAAAACCTGATTCATGGGCACCACCTTCTCCGGTTTTAATAGAGTTAGCAAACGAAACAATAGTTTCATTCATATCATCACAATATTGAAAAGCTATTTCAACTTCAATTCTATCTATTTTACCTGCAATATAACAAATTGGTGAATAACTATTTCGAGTTTCATTAATAAAACTAACAAATTCACTTATACCATTTTTTGATTCAAAAGTATCAGAAGTTTTGTTGATTTCATCATTAAATACAATTTTTAAGTTTTTAAATAAAAAAGAAGCTTCTCTTAATCTTTCTCTAATTATATTTGGATTGAATACTACTTCTTTAAAAATAGTCTTATCAGGCTTAAAATGAATTATTGTACCTGTTTTATTTGATGTTCCAATTTTAGTTAATGGTTGTTCTATCTTAGAACCTCCTTCACTAAATTTACATTGGTATAAATTACCATCTCTTGAAACAACACAAGTTAATCATTCACTTAGTGCATTTACAACTGAGGCACCAACCCCATGCAATCCACCAGCAGTAGCATATGCATCATTATCAAATTTTCCACCAGCATGTAGAACTGTAAAAACAGTTTCAACAGCAGACATTTTTGTATCCTTATTTATATCAACAGGAATACCACGGCCATTGTCCTTGATCAAAATAGAATTATCTGATTTTAATGTGACTTCAATTTTATTTCCATAACCTGCAAGTATTTCATCAATACAATTATCAAAAATTTCTCATATCAAATGATGTAAACCCCGATAATCAGTTGAACCTATATACATACCAGGTCTTTTTCTAACTGGTTCTAAACCTTTAAGAACTTTTATATTATCTGCAGTATAACTCATTTTTTCCTTAAACTAATACATTGATTATATCATTTTAATTCTTTTATAATAATTTCATTATTAAGAACATCTATTATTATGATACTAAAAAAAGCAGGATATCAACCTGCTTTTTCTTTATTGAAATATAAAGTACAACACTATTTAGATTATAACAAAACAAGTAGTTTGTATAGCAAAAGACCCCTGAATGAGGGGTTTTGTTATATAAGTGATACATATTTAGTTAATTTAGTATTGTTTTTTTATATTCATTACTACTTAATCAAGCGAATA
>CASEIK010000034.1 GCA_949288005.1 uncultured Mycoplasmataceae bacterium
CTTATACTAAATTTTAATGATATGTATGAAAACAATGCTTCTTTATTTTTGAACTTTGATTTATCTTTAATTTCTCCATATTTAGATAAAACTCGTGATAAAAATTTAAAAATTAATAATCTATTTATTTCAAAATTTGAAATTTTATACTTATTTGTTGAAAATGGTTTCATTTTACTCACTCCTATTTAAAATTTTATGGAGAAATTCTATTTTTATAAAATGGTTCATTTTCGTTATTTATTTGTATATTTGTAAGAAACAAAAAATTTGAACATGGTATTAGTGATTTCTTTTATAATATATTAGAAAAAAAATTAAGTAATCCAATAATAATTAAACAGATTGGTAGTTATCTTGGTGATAGTTTTTCTTTTATTAATTTATATACACTTTTGCCATCTATTGGTAGTGGTGCAAGTAGTGTTGTATTTTGGTCACAAAATTCATTTTCACAATATATAAATCCATTACAAGATAATAATATAATATTAAATATTCCAACTGTTGATAATAATATTTTATTTAACTTAATTAATAAATTTTTCAATCATTTTTTCAATCATATTTTTTGTAATAATAATTTTATTCATTATTTTTTTTAGGTTTAAATGTATCATTTTTAGAGCATCTATTTCATAATTACATAAGATTTTTATTTCATAATTTAGTAATTTATTTTTATCTAGAATTGGCATTTTTGTTCCATTTGCACAAGCAGTCATATAATTCTTAAATTCTGATTGACAAAATAATGATAAAACATTTAATTTATTTTCTATTCTTCCTTCAAAATATAAAATTGTTCCTAATATATTTGATTTAGTTCAAGTTATCCCATACTTCTCTAAATTTGGTCTTATTGTAGATATATATAATGAATCTTCATTTACAAAAAAAATATTTGTATTAAAATCAGCTATTTTTTTAAATGAAATATTATATAAAGAATTAGATTCAATAGATGATAAATCTAAGACATTAGAAAAATTTTTATTTTCCTTAGTCTTTATAACATTTATCAATTCATTAATTCTTGAATATTTATTAGATTTTGATGTCTTATAAATTAGTTTTATAATTTTTTCTGATATTGATTTTATGGATAATAAAAAATCCATATATTTCTCAAAAGGTTCAATAATATCGATTATATATTGTTGAGTATTTTTATCTATATAAGGAAAATTTATTGCGTTATATAAATTCATATTATATCTTTTAACTGTTGTACCATTTCCTAAACTTTCAATTTTACATTGATTCTTTTTCAAAATATAATATAAGAATTTTGTTAAATATTGATCCGATTGTATTCTGTATGTTTTTTGATGATGTGAAAATTTACCATCAATATATTGGAACGATAAATTCCCCTCTGAAGGCGCAATAACAAACTCTCCTTCATATTTATAATAATCGATTTTTTTAGGTAAATTTGATCTATCAAAATAAACGTAATCTCCCATATTTATTTTAGAACTTGCTTTAACATTTCCTGTATAGCATTTAATAGACATTATCAAACCCCTTTAACATATTAACTATATCATTTATTTTCTAATTTGTATAAATTAGATAGCACTTTGTGCAAATAGGAGATATGTATGAAATATGAAACTTGATTAAAAAACAAAAATTTAGCAAAAAATACTATTAATATTTATTTAAAAAATTATGAAATTTGAAATAATTTTATAACAAATAAAAAAGTTAACAAAACATTGTTCACTAAATTTATAAATGATTATTCTAAGAACCATAAACCAAAAAGTATTCATTTAATGTATTCATCAATTTTATCCATTTTTAGATATCAAAAGAAATGAAAATTAATAAATGAACTTAAAGATATTAGGTTACCAAAAGAAGAAATTACATTGAAATCAACAATTGATATTAATATATATAAAAAAATATCAAAAGAAATAGAATTAAAAAGTTGACATGAAAAACGAGATTGATTAATAGTTTCTTTTTTGTTATTAACTGGAATAAGGGCATCTGAATTATTAAAAATAAATAAAAAAGATATATGTTTTAATAAATTATTAATCAATGGTAAAGGTAATAAATTTAGAACTATATATTTAAATGATTACCTAATTCAATTATTAAACTCTTGAAAAGCTAATAGAATAGCTATTTCTAAATCGAATGATATTTTAACAATTAAGCAAATAAACATTATTGTTAAAAAGAATACAACAAAGTATTTTAATAAAACATTAACATCTCATGGATTAAGAAGAAGTTATGCAACTAATCTAATTAAATCTAATGTCAATTTAGAAATAATAAGGAAAACACTTGGACACTCAAGTATAACCACTACCTCTAGATATATTCAATATACAGAGGACGAAATATTAAACGAAATTGAAAAAGTCATGAAATAAACCACTCTTGGTTTGTTAATGTCTATTAAGGAATATAAATTAGGAGATATTATAAAATTTGAAACAGGTATAGATCCAAAAAATTATGAAAAAAATGGGAATATACCATGAGTAAAATTAGGCAATACCGAAGAATATAGCATAAATTATAATTCGTGTGAATGTATATCTTCAATTAGAAAACAAACAGCAAAAAAAGGAGACTTAATTTTATGTTGAAGTTGTTCTGCTGGTAAGAGCTGAATTATAAATCAAGAATGTTTTTTTTCTACAGCTTTTTACAAATGTAATATTGTAGATAATTCATTAATTTCTAATAAATATTTGCATTATGTTTTTATTAAAAATGAGAAAAAAATTAATACATTGGCAATAGGAAGCGTTTTAAAAAAAGCTAATATGAAAATATTGTATAATTTTTTGATTAAATTTCCTTTAATTCATATACAACAATCCATAATCGATATTATTGAACCAAAAGAAAAACTTTTTCTTAAATATCATAGATTAATAAACATTGAAGATTTTGATGAGTTTAAAAAAACATGAAAAGTATTAATCGATATTATTGAACCTTTTGAGAAAATCAAACATTCTACTTGCAACACAATAGACAATTTACTAAAAATAGGTGATCTCTTTGTTAATCAAAATGAAAATGGTATAGTCAAATTTTTGGAAATAGCAGACTTTAATATCGGAAAAACCCCATCAACAAAAAATGATAAATATTGAAATGGAGATTTTATTTGACTAAATTCGGGTTCATTAACAAACAATATATTTTGTTTAAATAAATCCAATAAAATAACATTAAAAGCTATCAATGATAATAATATGAAAATCGGAAATAAAGATAGTGTTGTTTTTTCTATTATTGATCCATCAAAAAATAAAATTTCTTTTCTTGGTGATGATTCATATTTTAATCAATCAATTTGTAATGTTGTATGTAAAAAATCACTTAATGGATATATATTTTTTGAATTAAGGAATAAAATTAATAATTTAGCTAAATTAGCAACTGGAACAGCACAACAATCTATCAATAAAAGTGATATAAAGAATTTTCTTGTTTTTTATCCTTTCAATCAAAATACATTTAATTTACTATTACTATTGATATCAGTTTACTCAAAAATTTTAATTTATGTTGACAAAATAATAAAACTATTAATTGAAAA
>CASEIK010000035.1 GCA_949288005.1 uncultured Mycoplasmataceae bacterium
CCAAAGCAAAATAGTTTAATTTATGAACAAGTTTGAAGATATGTTTTAGTTTACACAATAATGATACCAAAGCAAAATGACAATTAATCATTATTTAGTGCCTCCATTGTTTTAGTTTACACAATAATGATACCAAAGCAAAATGTCAAATTAAAAAAAATTTAAATTTCGAGAATTATACTATTTCATGGAGGATTGAAATAAATCTAATAGATTCATATGAATTATAATCATCTATAATTCTTTTGTAGATATCATTTGAAATAGTTAATGATGTTTTAAGTTCAATAAAATCTAATATTTTATATTTATCAACAATTTCAAAATATTTATAATTATTTTTTAATAGTATAATGCATTCAAGCTCATCAGTGTTATTTGATAAAAATTTTCTAAAATCACTTGTTACTATTAATATGTTTAGATTATTTAAATAAGAAGAAATATCAACTAATTTTATAAAACTAACATCATTTAATATTAATAGTTCATTTTCTATATCACAGAGATTTTTAAGAAAATATATAAAAATTTCTTTTGTTATATAACTATCATTGATTTCAAAAAAAAGATCAATAATCTTCTTTATTTCACCTTCTTCTTTATTAAGAATTTGACAATTTATTTCATTATTAATGGTGTTTGTAATTATTTCAAGTACACTATGATTAACAACATCATGTTCACAAATCAAATTATAAATTTTATTAAACAAAAATGAATTTTTTGAAAAGTTAATTATTTCTTTAGTTCTTGTTAAATCACTTATTATAGTTTTATTTTTTATTTTCTTATCATTAATTATTATTTCACCTTCTAACAATTCTTTAACAAATTTATTAGGGTTACTTGTATTAATTATTTTTATTCCATTAAATTGCATAATATCAATTTCATAATTATTCATCCTAAAAATATTCATTATATCTTTATATACCTCTTATCATTGTTATAAATTTCATTAATCTTTCTCTTACCTCTCAACATATACATATTTTGGTATTGTTTTTCAGTTATTGCAAAAATACGAATATTTCCTTGATTAGGTAAAATTTTTTTAATCTTTTCAACTTCTTGTTCTATCTTTGATTGTGTATTGATACATTTAACATATATGGAATATTGAATCATAGTATATCCTAAACGCAATATATTTTTCCTAAATCTTGAATAAATTTTTCTATCCTCTTCATCATCATTTGGTAAATCAAACATAAGGATTAAACGCATATATCGTAAACTACCTGACAAGTTCATTAAAATTCAAATCCGGTAATTTTGTTTGACTAACAATTGAATCAATAAATAAATCAATGGCTTTATTGATGTAATAACTTTTACCGTCAACATTAATTTTAGAGTTAAATATTTCAATTAGTTGTTGTTTGTGTTCATAAAAATTAATCTCACCTGTTTCATATATTTTATATACTACATAATCAATAATAATTCTAAAAGGTTCCATTAAGTCGCTTGATAATGCAAAGTAATTATGGTAGGATCTATGAAAAATACTGATTCTTGGATCTAAACCCTTTTTTATTATAGATCTTGTAAAATAACCTCTTAAAAGAGTATAACCATAATTTAATAACTTGTTAATATAATCATCATCAAATCTTTTGAATTGAACACCATAGAGTGCATGTCAATAAATCTTAGATGCATGCCCCTCTCTATTGCTAATATCATATTCTTTTACAGATTCACCCAATTTTAATAATTGATCAGAAATGTTCTTATCTTCTAATAACTTGTTAATTAAAAAAGATTGATTATTAATTTTTTGAATAATAATATTTTTTCATGTATTAGACTTTCATTTATGATTTCAATTAATTTGTGATTCTAAAATTTTTAATGTATTAAAGTTACCAATTAATGGTATTATTTGAGAACATGGTAAATGTTGATTATTACATAAAATACAAATAATGTTATATTCTGATAATTTATTTATTAGTTGTGCTGAGATGTTCACAGTATAATTATTTATCAAAACCAAATCGATGTCTGATAGAGGAATTGTGATTTTTTCATTGTTGTTGTTAAATATTACAATATTATCTAAAAATAAACCCAATCTATTAGAATTTTCAATTTCTATTATTTTTCAGCCCATTTTATAGTTTATAAATAAAAAACCACTCTAAAAGTGGCGTGTTCGACATAAAGTCTTATCTTGACTTAATATCATTATTGTGTAAACTAAGGGATTTAATCCCAAATCTATTATAGCACAATTTCTTTTCTATTATAAATATTACCTAATTCATCTACCTCACACATATCATACAGTTTGATAATTGTTGATAAAGAAATTTGCATTTGTTCTCTTTTAAAGTAGTTTTGATTAGAACAAAATAAAGATTTAATTTCCAATTGGTTTTTCTTAAAGTTTCCACCACCATTAGAATAAAATAACTTGTTATCAGTTTTAGATATAAATACTGTGCCTGTTGTGATTTGTATGTATTTATTAATAGAAATATTATTATCTTTCAATATCTGTGAGAGTTTATTTTCATCAATAATGAGTTCATTTGATTTAAATTTAAGACATTTTTGATTAATGGGTATTAATATATATTTCCCTGTATCATCCTTGTATATTCTAATAGATAAAGCTTTTAAACTTTCCATTATCGCATTGTTATTATGAGAACTAAGAACAATTAGATTATCAATCTCTTTATCATCACCAATTAATTTTAATTTAGATATTAATTGATTATTGATTTTTATATGTTTTGGGTTATCGATATTGTATTCATCTTTCATGAACAAAATAAATGGATTTGACTTTGAATCAATTTTGATATAGTTGTTATAAATTGAGTTTAATATATCGTACATTTTTTTGTCATTTTGATATATAAATAGTTTTTCTTTTTCATTAGCATTGTTTCCAAAATAATTTGCCAACTTTTTATTATCATCAATTAGTAATTTAAGTCTAATCACCTTATAACCTTTTGTTTTATCCTTGTTCCATTTTATTGAATAAATAGTTTCATTTGCCAATTGTTTATTTTTTCTTGTTACTAGTTGTCTTGAAAATTTAATTTCATTATTACTAATTTTTTCATCAATTTGTTTCCTAATTTTTGCAACTAAATTTCCATCATTCAATTCATATTTGAAATCGTCGCTTAATGTAAGAATTTCTCCAGACTCATTATCAACCACTTCTAAATAGTTTTTTTGACTAGATTTATCTTTTTTGCTGGTTAACTTATTCTTTTGATATGTTCAATTAACTAAAGTTTCTATTTTTTTATTATTTCCTAAAAAATTTACAATAGTTGCATCAATAGCATGATGATGGTTATATTCTCTATCTTTCTGAATTTTTAATAAACCATACCTTACATAATCAGTAATCAATCCAGTGATTACTTTGATTTTCATTTGTGGATATATCTTACTATTAACTTTCTTAAACTGTTGTAATCTATGTAGTAGCTCTGATGAAGCATATCGTGTATCAACAAGATTTCTTTCAATAAATCCAGTCATTTCATTTACAGGATCTCCTTCAAAAAGTAATAACTCTCTTTTTGCATTATTAATTAGCTTCTTTTCATACAAATCATCAACAATATTTTTAAAATTCTCAAACATACCACTTTTAGATAATCACTGATATGGTGATAAGTTGTTCTTTTGTTTATTATTGTTCTTTGATGTAATAACCTTATTTCGTCTTGCATCAATAAAAGATATTGAATAAGGAATAATGTGATCAATATCATAATTAGAGTTTTTCTTAATCAACTCATTTAAATCAATATATTCTCCGGTATATATATCTTTTCCATCTTGTTCCAATCAAAGTAAATATTTTAATCTTTGTGTTGAATTTATTTTTGAAAAATCTATATCAAAATTTTCTTTAGCAACTTGAGCTCTTTTTTCTTTTTCACTTTTGAGATAATTAATTTGTTTCTTTTCCTCATATGAATTTTTATCTCTTGGCATTTCAATAGTAATATTACCAATATCAAATTTTTTCCCATATAGTTTGAATATTTTATTTAGGATATTTATAGTTTGATTCAATGTCCTCTTTGTTGTAGGTTACACATGGACATAAAAATGGGACAAAAGGAGAAAAATGAAAAAGAAAGTTCCATGATTAACTAAAAATGAATGAATATATTTTTTTGATTTATATGAACAAGATTTTATAAAATTTAAAAAAGAATATAGTGAAAGAA
>CASEIK010000036.1 GCA_949288005.1 uncultured Mycoplasmataceae bacterium
ATCAAACTATACCTAAATGATGTATTAACCTATACTTAGAAATTATACTTTGTAAATAATATTATGTTTATATTTTCAATTTAAGTCACCAACAATCATTAACCTCAAACTCATTGAAGTGTTATAATATAAAAACAATATTTATGCAATTACAAGTACTTAAGCAAAGTAATAGAATAAATAACATTAAAAAACTATTGAAAGATGGTTGAATATTTTTGTTGTTTTCTTTCATTAATAGTTTTTTGCCAATCGCATTATGTTTTGTGTCAGCACTATTACCAAATTATGGAGCACAAGCTGTTATGGGTATAGGTTATGCTGCAACTTTTCAATTAAGTTTTGCACAATTAGGTATCTCATTCTCAATATGTTTATTCTCATTATTTCTATCGAAACAGATAAATATATTAAATGATAAAAGTGGAAGCTGGATTAAGTGTTTAATTCTATCAATATTCATCGGTTTACTAAGTATGTTAGTTTATGTAGTTAGTAATTATTTTTATTTTGCTTATTCTAACAACAGACCAAATACTCAGGATACATTAATTTATGGTTTGAATTTTGTATATTCATCAATTGGATTTGTCATATTAGCTCCAATTGAAGGTTTCTTATTGATACAACTTTCTACAAAAAACCGATTATTAACTGGGGAGTTGTTTTTAGCTAGATGCTTCTTTTCTATATTGTTAGGTTATGTACTTATGAAATACACTAGTCTTAATACAATTGGTGTTGGTTTAGGATTTACTATTATGTCATTTGTCTTTGTTATTATTAATTTCACAATAGTTAAGAAATTTTTTCATTATAAATTCATAAAGAAAATCATAAAAATAAAAATGGAAAAAGGATTATTAAAACGAATAATGCAAGAATCAATTCCTGCTATTTCGTTATCTGCTGCAAAAGGTATTTGTATCTTAATATTAGGTTTCTTAATGTATGATAAATTAACTGATTTTGTCCCAGTTTCATATCAAATGTCTAGGGTCATTTGATTTAACATAATGTATATGATTCCTTGATTTGGAATAGGTATTGCTGATGCTATCAAATTCAATGATTTATATTCAAACAACAAAAGAGACATTAAGCTTTTAATAAAAGAATTTTGATTTCTTCTAATGATATCAATGATTGTAGCTGTATTGTTTTGTATTATTGGTTATTTCCTTGTTAAACCTTTAATCAATTGATATATACAAAATACTAATTTACTTTATGGTACTGTACCATCATTAGGAACTTCTCTTAATCTTGTTACACTGCCACCAACAAGTTTGCCAGAAATTTTACCAGGTCAAACATTTGATGAATATTTAAGATATTTATTGTTTAAAGACAAAGAATGATCAACGTGATTTAAGAAAAACATATTAGATATAGTAGGCAATCTACAACATGTAAACGAATTTAAAACATGATTTATTAACTATATTTCAGCTACTACATATGATGCAAATATGATTTATGCACTAATAATGTTTAAAACACCAGAACAATTGGAGATTATTAATTCTCCACTATTATTAAAATTTAAAAATAGTAATTTCAATGCAAAGACATATTATTACATTGTTATTTATGGGGTTCTTTCAAGTGGTTGATCTGTTTTATTACCTTCAATAGCAACAATTAGCAAAAAACAAATGCATCCAATTTTACTAATGGTTATATATTTTATAGTCATTGGTTTTATTATAAGTTTTGGTGCTACATTCTCAATAACACCAGTTGCAGATCAATTGGGTGATAATAATCAATTTAGATATCTTGATGCTTGAACATTTCCAATTGCTCTAACCTCAATTATTATTTTCTGTTATCTTATTTCAAAATGATCAATTGTATGCCTTAAAAGCAATTTTATTCAAAAAAATAAATAACAAACACTTTAAAAGTGTTTAAAATATAGACTATTATTTACCTAAAAACCTTATGCTATAATAACTAAAAATTTATTGTTAAGGTTTAAATGAAAAATATTATTGAAACTTTTAAAATCAATTATTGTAAATATGTAGATAATTACTTGCCAGAAAATTTCGAACTGTGTTGCTACTTCTTAACTAACAATCTTTATTTTAGTGATTTTGATCTACCAAATTATAAAATCATTAAAATTATTTCAAAGTATATAGACAAATATGGATATTATTTCTTAATTAGAAATAAATTCAACATCTTGAGGTTAATCATTTTAATGTCAATTAACAGTGTTAGTTTTGAACAATGTTTAAAATTTGTAGATAATAATTTTGAGACTAAGAATGTTTTTTTAAAAACAAGGATTACTGCAAATGATATAACTAAAATTAATTTTTCTGATGATTCATCATTAGCAAAATTAATTAATTATTTTAATAATATTAACTTTGGTAATGTAGCAAGAGATACTTTTTATAAGGAAGAAATGTATTTCATTTACAATCACAAAAAAAATAACAATCATAGTATATACAACTCACTAGCTAATAGAACATTAGTAAATAGAAAACAAACTATACCTGATAAACTTTATTGAAAATTTTGTAAGGATGAAAATATAACGAATGAAGCGCTTAAAGAAAGATGTTTGATTGATTTTAATCAAGTTGATTCAAGAAAAATGAAGCACCTTGTGTTACAAAAACGAGCAAAGGATATCGCTAATTCTATTAATGAATTCTTGCAACCATTATAATTAATAATTTGAATTAAATATATCTGTATCGTTAATTACTAAATCAATTTCAGTTTTTTTTCAAGCTGACTTATCACTTGTTAATAATTCAACTAATTGTTGAGAACTATATTTACCATATGTATTAATAATTTCATTAACAGTATCTATAATTCTTTCCTTGTCTTTATGATATTGAATTTTATCATTATATTGATCATCAATTGTGATTTTTTGACTATCATCTTCTTTGGTAACATTTACACCTTCAATATGAGTTTCAAATTCTGTAAACTCTAAAAATACCATCCGATTAACAGGTCCATATTCTCATGCAAAAAATTCATCATCAAATAATTTCTTTTTGTATTTTTTTAAATATGCTTGATAAACTAAAAATAAGATTCTTTGTAGCTTGAACTCAGTGGTCGGTAAATTGTACAGAATCAAATATGCTACATCTATTGAACTTAATTTTATATTGTTGATAATCTTAATAAATTCATTCACATCATCTAATGGTTTTTCAACATCTTTATAAAAATTATTTTCTTTAACAACAGATTCTCAGCTTGTATCATTGCTTTCAACAAAATTTACACTATATGCATTAGGATTGCTAACATTTCTTCTAATTGTTGCAAGCATGTCATATAGCTTGTTCATCCCTCTTGAATGATTTTTTAGATTGCCTCATAAAACAACCTTCCTATTCTTCCTATTTAAATCATAACCTAAAATAATATAATGTTTCATTATTCCCCCTTATTGAAACATATTTGATAATTAATTAAGAATGTATGTTTATAATAAACATACAAACTATATTATTTTACTACAAAAAAAGTTTTTTTATGTTATATTTTTAAAAACTAATTTATGACAAGAATTAAAATCACCAAACAATATGAAAAGTATAAAATTAGTGATTATATTCAAGCACTAAATAAAAATTTAACAATCACTGCAATTAAAAGACACATAAATAAAGGTGATGTAAAAGTTAATAAAAATAAAGTACGAGATAATTATTTATTACAAGAAAATGATGTTCTCACAATATATATACCAATCAAAAAAATTAATGGTAAATACCTAAAAACCACTATTAAAATTCCTATTTTTTATGAAGATGACAATATCATTATTTTTGATAAACCTAAAAATGTTTCTTGTCAGGAAAATGAAAATGAAAAAATTAATACTATTAATAACTATCTAAAAAAATATTGTTATGAAAAAAAGTATTGAAATGGATATGATAAGGAATTAGAACCATGTCTAATTCATCGTCTTGATCAAAATACAATCGGTTTGTTGATAGCTGCAAAAAATAAAAAGATAGCTCGTATTTTGAATAAAAATATAAATGATGAGATTTCTAAAACATACTTAACTGTGATTTATGGAAGACCAAAAAAACAAAATGATATTCTGTGCGACTATATCTTTAATGATTATAATAAACATAATCAAATGGTAGTTTCAAGTAAGAATATACAAAATAGTCACCAAATTAAAACTAAATATAAATGTATTTATACCAATAATGATTATTCTATTCTTGAGGTTGAATTACTAACAGGAAAAAAACATCAGATAAGGGCTCATTTAGCATTCCATCAAATGTTTATTGTTGGTGATGGAAAATATGGAATTAAGGATAAGAAACTTAAAATTAATAGTCAAATTCTTATTTCTAATCAAATTAAATTTAATCTAAAAAATGAACAATTAAAATATCTAAATAAATTAGAATTTATCAAGATTAAAGATTATAAAACCATTTTAAAAAACATTTATTAGTTGGGTTATATAAGAACTAACAATAAATTTGATTGTATATTTTTAAAAAAGTTTTAAAATACTTATGTTATGAAGAATAATTTTTTATCAAGATTTAAACATATACCTATTGGATGTACAGGAGTTGGTGTTGGAGTTGCTGGTTTAGGTGCATTATATACATTAGTTTTAAATAATGATGCTAATGTAAATATAGTTTATTCAGGAATAATCCAATTTATTCTAACAACTTTTGCAATCATCTTTTTAGTTCTAATACTTTTAAGAAATACTACTCATAAAAATACATTTACTAATGAAATTAATCATCCATTACTTTCAAGTTTTTTACCAACAATTTGTATGTCAACAATGCAAATTGGAGGTTTATTTGCTTTTATTGGTAATTTAACAAATGATAAAACAGCAAATAATGTTCTTAATGGAATAGGTGCAATAATTTGGTATGCAGCAATAATTGCACATTTATTAATCTTTTCATTATTTGTTTGAAATGTTGTAAGAAAACATAATCTTAAACAAGATAATTTATATGCATCATGATTTGTACCTCCAGTTGGTATTATTGTTGCTTGTACAGTAGCTGGTTATTTTAATAGTTCAATTACTTGAATACCTAATATTATTTTTCAAATAATTTGATATTTTGGTTTTTCATTATACCTAATCACACTTCCAATTGTTTCATACAAATTAATATTTCACCGTTCTGATGACAAGAATACACTTCCATCGATTGCAATCTACGGAGCACCAGCTAACTTATCTCTAGTTGGTTTCTTATCTGTTTTTACCAAAAAAGTTAATAATAAATTTCTACCTATTATGGATTGTTATAGCTTAGATTATATAAATACAATAACAATCATTCTAACATTCATTGGTCTTTTTACTACATTAGTTGTATATTTATTACTAATCAGAATTTTTAAAATTAAATATAATCCAACATATGCATCATTAACATTTCCATTGGCAATTGGAGCAACTTCAATGTATAAGTCTTACTTATATATAAGTTCAAATTATAGTGGTATCTTATTTATGGAAAATCTAATTAAAACAATTCATATAATATCATTTGTTGAACTTGGTGTTGCAACCATTGTAATAGGTTATGTTTTTGTAAGATATCTAATTCTAATATCACAAAAATTATTTAGAAAGTCCTAGAGTTGAGAACAAGTTTATCTTGATATAGCTTTTTTACCATTTATGTGTTTACATATTTTAAAATAATGACGTTCAATTCAATAACAGAAATGAATAATTCAAAATCATGCAATTTCCACTAGTACAAATGGTTTAAAAAAGAAACTTTTAGAAATTTTACATACAACATAGTAATGATCATTCAAAGCAATTTTAGATTTAGATTTAAAAGAATTGGAAGAACCATAAAACAATTTAGAATCAATTTTTCTATTTAAAGAAATGTTCTTATCAAGATCATGTTTTATGGTAATAAATGAAATGCAAGTTTTTTTAACCATTTATACTCCTAATGTAATAGATTATAACAAGAAAAAAATGCTAATATAATTATTAAAATATTTAATTTATAATTAAAAATATGAAAAAAAACAATAATTTTAATTTGCCAAACATAATTGATGCAAGAAAAAGAATTAAAAAATCTGTTGTTATTAGAGATGAGTTTTTGATTGATGATGATATGAAAAATTTTGGTAAAAATAAAACTTTTCATATAAGAACATATGGCTGTCAATCTAATGTTAGAGACGGAGAAACTATTAAAGGCATCTTAAAACAAATGGGATTTAAGTGAACTGATGAGATTATGAATGCAGATCTTGTAATTTTAAACACTTGTGTAGTGAGAGAAAATGCAGAAAATAAAGTTTTCGGAGAATTTGGTTTATTAAAACAAGCAAAGAAAAAAAATCCAAAAATGCTTTTAGGTATGAGTGGATGTATGAGTCAAAGTGAAAAGGTTGTTAATAAAATTCTGACAAAGTATCAACATGTTGATTTTATTTTTGGTACACATAATATTCATAAATT
This sequence comes from uncultured Mycoplasmataceae bacterium, assembly GCA_949288005.1. Taxonomy (GTDB): domain Bacteria; phylum Bacillota_I; class Bacilli_A; order Mycoplasmatales; family Mycoplasmoidaceae; genus Mycoplasma_L. The sequence goes on from CASEIK010000036.1 coordinate 6,503, forward strand.
ACCACAAATCTTAAAACAAGTTAAATTAGAAAATCAAATGATCATTGATGTATGATCTCAAGAAGGTAATATTATTGAAAATACACCAATTAGTCGTGACAACAATATAAAAGCTTGGGTAAATATAATGTATGGATGCGATAAATTTTGTACCTATTGTATTGTTCCATACACACGAGGAAAAATTAGGTCTAGACTAAAAGATGATATTATTAATGAAATTTTAGATTTAATTAAGAATGGTTACAAAGAAGTTACATTACTTGGTCAAAATGTTAATTCATACGGCATTGATTTGCAAGAGAAAATAGACTTTGCAACTTTGCTAGAAGAAGTAGCAAAAACAAATATTAGAAGAATAAGATTTGCCACAAGTAACCCTTGAAATTGAGATAAGAAAATAATTGATGTTTGTAAAAAATATAATAACATAATGCCATATTTTCATTTACCCATTCAATCTGGTTCTGAACAAATCCTAAAACAAATGAATAGACAAGTGAAAATTGATGATTATATTGAACAAATTCAATATATTAGAGATAACATTCCTTCATGTGCTATTTCAACTGATATTATTGTTGGTTTTCCAAATGAAACTGATGAAGATTTTAATAAAACACTTGATTTGTACAACAAGATTAAATATGACAATGCATATACATTTATATATTCTCCCCGTGAAGGAACTCCTGCAAGTACCATAAAAGATAAAATTCCCATGGAAACCAAAAGAAGGAGATTACATGAATTAAATGAATTAGTAAAAAAATATGCATCGGAAAACAACAATAAATATGTAGGTAGAACAATTGATGTGTTGGTAGAAGGACCATCTAAATCAAATAAAAATAAATTAACCGGGTACTCTCCTGAATGAAAAGTGGTTAATTTTTCAGGAAACGCTAATGTTGGTGAAATAGTAAAGGTTAAAATAAAAACTGCTTCTAGATTTTCATTAAATGGTGAAATAGTTACTCAATAAATTTTTCTAATTCATTAAATAATTCATCACTCATGTTTTTGTCAAAAGATAAAATATGATAACCTTTATCAAAAATCATAATTTTATTAGTTTTTAAACTCAATTTTTTAACCATATCAATAGAACCCATTATGTCTTGCATTGATTGAATATATTTAAAATTAATAATATCAAAATTCCTAGCAATAAATTTTCAAGATTTTTTAAATGAACGTCATGCTGCTAAGATAACTCTATTTGAAACCTTATTCCTTCTCAATGCTTTAACTATCCTTATCAATACCTCGTCATTTGTTAACTTATCAACAAACCTACCTGTATCATATGTATTGATGTTTGTTAAGAATGTTAACATCATTTTGGCTGATTTAATAAATTTTTCCTTACCCTTTTCAATAGATGTATCAACAATTTTGTATGGTACATTTCAAAAAAAATATCCTTTGACATCATTATAATATTTGGCATACAATGAACATAAAGCTCCGCCTCATGATTCACCAACTAAATAAACCTCATTTATTTCAAATTCCTTCTTTATGAAATTAATTATGTTATGAATATCATCAATATATGTTTTAAAGAACCTAGATGGTCTACTATGATTATCAGCTTGTGCTCGAGGATCAAATGAAAATAAGTGATATTTATTAATCATTGGGTAATTTCAATAATTAATCATAGCTCCATTACCATTTAAACCAGGAATAAAAAAAATACATTTATTTGAATTATTCAAACATTTCACACCATATATGTTAAATTGTTCACCATTAATATCGCATTTCTTTTGGAAGCAATATTTATCATCTATCTTTTTTTTCATAATTTATATTATATGTTAATGTGCAAAAACTTTATTATAAATAATTACTTTAAAATACATTGTAAAAAATGCTTTAAAATATCATGGATATCAATTGAATTTAAAATTACCATTAACGGATAATTTGATACCCTTGTAAACAAGGTATTTATAAAAACTATTATCTATTAAATGATATACAGCTAATTCTTTATTTTTATTTTCAATTAATTTCTTAATCATTTCTAATTTTTCATCATTGCTAATTTCATTTTTATTAAATACAGATTTATAACCATAAATCTTTTTTAGATATCTTATCTTCCTAGAAGATGAAATTAAAGCATTATAAAAATTAATTTCATCGTCATTATAAATATTGGAATTCAATGATTTGTGAAGTGTTTCTTTTCTGATAAATAAACTTATAAAATCAAGGTTTGGTGATGTCTTTTTAGTTTTTTCCATAAAACGTCTTTCAATAATATTCAAGTAAGGTTTAACTCTTCCTTTTTTAAGTAATGAATTAGAATAAAACTTATACTGACAAGCATACACATCATATGGTCTTAAAACATGATTAATACCTAAAAGTATTTCATATGATATTAAATCACCTGAGTCAATAAAATTAACATAACTATTATTTATTAGATTTTTTTGATCCAAATATTTTAAAATAGCTATCTTGTTCTTTGCTTTGCCATTTATAGTAATAGGTTTAATATTATTATATTTTTCTAGAACAGTTTTATTGATTTTTATATCACTATAAATAATAACCTCTATCTTTTCAAAATTATAATTCATAGAGTTTATAGACAATAAAGTAGATTCAAGGTTTGTAATATCCTTGTTTCTAATAACAAAAGTAAATGTATCATCCTTAATATTCTTCTTTATTTTAATCTTCACAACAACATGCTTATATAATTCTTTAAAAATTAACCCAACTAGTGCAACTATTCCTAAAATAGCTGTTAAATAAAATGTCATTGTTCTTCATATAAAAACTGAGTTGTTAGTAATAGTTTCTAGTTCTTGATGTGTAAGGTTTGGAACATTAACTGAATTTTTAATAAACATTAGTAAAATTGCTTGTAATGAACCCTCAGCTCCTGGAATAGGAATAAAATTATTTGCAGTAGTTGCAACATTAACATAATTAAATAAATCTCCAGGATTAAAACTTAGCGATGCATCTACTAAATTAAAGGAAAAGATTAATGAACAATAATATAGAACATTTCATAATAGACTACAAACTGAAACAAAGATAACAAATTTATAATCCTTCATTTGTTCTAAGAAGACCTTTTTAAATGATGCATTATCTTTATATTCATGTTTGATTTCTTCTTTTGTCTTATACTTTAATTTAAAAATCTTTTTTACTTTGTTTATTAAGAGATGGAAGAAGTAATGAGCATTTTTTGATGCACTCATCATAAACCAAAAACAAGTACCAATTAGATCAATAATCAATCCAACAAAAACAGATCAAAATGAAATTAATCACTCAAGTTGAGAAGAATATTTACCATAATCTGCGCATATAACAAAGAATGATGGTCATGTAATTAATACTTGCATAAAAGGATTAAGGATTGTAAATGAAGCAACTATTGCAGTTGATTCCTTAAGAGATAACCCTCTCTTCTTTAACCAATAAATGATATATGGTTCACAACCCATTGAGAATGGGGTGATAGCACTAATAAAAAAAGTAACAAAACAAAAGATAGCTCAATTATACCACTCAACTAGAATCTTCTTTTTATGCAATTTATAAAAATAAATTACAACCCGTAAAAAGCAATTATATATAGGGAATAATAACAACAAGAAAAATCATAAAAAGAAAAGTTTATTAGTTCTAAAAGAACTATCTAATAAAAGTCCTATTGTATTAAAATTAATATCAAAAAGAAATTTTGATGTTAAAACAATGAAAATGATGAAAACAATTAAACTAACACTAAATATTATAATCTTCTTTTTTGTGAAAAAAGTGTTATTAGTATTTTGTGTCTTCTCTTGCATAATCGTATAATATTATAAGTTATTATGGACAAAAAAATAAATATATTGATGTATTGAATAGGTAATGAAGAAATTAAACAAAAAATCATCAAAAACATTCAAGAAATTAAACAAAAGCATGGATATGATATCTATTTAGGGCCAACAAAAAATGAACATGATTATTTGTTAAAAATGTCCAAATTTTATCATAATAATTTTAATAAGAAAAAGTTTGCATTTTGTTCTGATTACTATAGGATATATAAAAGCATTAATGAAGATTTTTTATATATGGATGCAACAATAATCTTAAATAAAAATATTGATCATTTTGCTATATATAAAGATATTTTAGTTAGAGAAAATTTTCATTTGATATGAAATGGTCTTTTTAAGATTAGTAATAAAAAAATGTTAGTAAATATTAAACATTTTTATGATAAATACTATTGATTAGCCAATAAAATGACAGGTCCAGTAATATTAAGTTTTTTTATATACAAATACTATGGTGCAAGAATGAATAAAACTAAATTACAAGAGAATAATGTTTTAATTCTTAATGCTAAAGATATCGATTACTACTCAAATGATGCAATTGCCAAATATAATGGTTTTGGTTCATGGGGGGGGAATAAAGAAACTATTAATATGAATAATAGAGAATCTACTGGTGCTCACAAATATTTTCATAACAATGCTCTTAAATTTAATAAACCTGAACCATTTTATTGAATAGGTATTAGATGAAGTATGAAAATACTAGCCTCTTTTATTTTGTTTATATTAAAATTTAAATGCAATGAAAATCCTAATAATTAATGAGAATAGGCATAACTCAATTGGTGGAATTGAAAAATATACTTCTTTAATTGCTAATATATTTGCCAAAAAAAAGCATGTTGTGCATGAATTTTCTTTTAATCTTAATCCTGAAAGAATAGATATGTATGAAAGTAATAAAAACATCATTCCTTTGAATGTTATACCTAAAACTGATAAACCAATATCAATGCATCAAAAAAGAAAATATATTAATGATGGTGTAGAACAAATAAAAAGCATATATAAAGATTATGATTTAATCATTAATCAATCAGCAAATATAAAATGGTTCAAAGAATTTTATAATCATAATAAAGTATTGTATGTTCAACATTTTAATCCTGATTTCTATAAACAAAAATATATTGCTGGTAAACTTCTTCAACCATTAATTTATTTTGGTATGTCATTAATAGGAATTAAAAATCCTTTTAAAGCCTTTCAAAACTTTGTAGTATATACAGAATATGATTTAAAAAAACTAAAAATACATGATAAAAAATCATGGATAATACCATTAGCAGCTTTTAATAGAGAAACTATATCTAAAGTAAATTCAAGCAAACAAATAGAAAAAAAAGGGATTGCTTATTGTGGGCGTATTGATAATAAGCAAAAAAGGATTAAAAAACTAGTACATCTAGCTAATATGAATAAGATTAATATTGATTTTTATGGAGAAGGGCAAACATATTTAATTAATGGTGATTATGCACACTATAAAGGACTAATAAATAAAGATAAAATAATTGATATTTTGTCAAATTATAAATACTTAATTTTAATCTCAAAATATGAGGGGTTCTCTTTTTCAATTGTTGAATCGCTAAGTCTAGGTGTACCAATAATAATATCCAACTTTTGTCCATCATCAAAATATTTATCAAACCAAAAAGGAATAATTATAAAACATAATGAAAATAATCTTAAAAAAATTATTGATAAACTTGATGAAAATTATAGTAAATTATCAAAAAATTGTATTGAATTTTCTATGAAAAATATCTCATTAGAAGAATTTAAAAAGAGGTGATTTAAAGTATTGGATTTTTTTTCTTAATATGTTAAAATTCACATATGTTTTATGTGTTATTAATTCTATTAATATTGTTTCCTATTTTTACTATTTTTTTAAACAATACATTCAAAAAAAATTTATATGATTACCAATACATTCTAGGATATGTTTTAACACCATTAGTACTGATATTTGCACCATTAACATTAACTAAGATCATAAACAACAATGAAATGCTAATTATTTTTTATACAGTCGTTTCTTCATTTATAGTTTTTGCTATATCATGAACTGTATATTATATCAAAAAAAATAAAATCAATCTTAAAGAAAATATTGTATCTATATTTAGTTGAAGAACGTTGATTTATTTCACATCATTGTTTTTATTGATTCTATTCTTAATATTTAGTAATTTTGCAGATCATGATTTAGCATACTATGAAAATATTTCTTCATTTTTTAGTAATGGTATCTATAGTACAGACGGGCTATCTGAACTATCTAATAAAGTGTATTTATTTCCTACAATGTATTATTTAAATGGTTCTATCTTCAAGGATGATATTTTAATAAGTTACAACCTTATTAATCCAATAATCATTTATCTAATATCATTTAGTATTGTGAACAATATCATCAATTATTTCTATTTTAAATCAAAACTATTTAAAAACATAATATTATCTCTTATCTCACTATCATTGGTTTTTCTAGTTTTAGCACAATTAAATTATAGTGCTGGAGGGAATTTAGTAATTCAATCTTTAATAATCCTAGTAATGGTATTATTAATCAAAAATAAAGCCAATCCTAGTGCAATTTATATAACAATTTTTGGTTTTAGTTATTTTTCCTCAACTGGTTTAATGACCTCAACAATAATATTGGTGAGCTATTTTGTTTATTCATTACTTGTAAATAATTGAAGACTGATGTGAAAATATATCTTCTTTCTAACTTACCTTCTTACTATGTTTATGTTTGTATTCACTAGTATTAATGTATGATTGACAACAGTTACAATAATTTTTAATTTTCTAAGTTATGGTTTATTGTTAATACAAGTAATAATAATTTACCTATTAAGAAAAAAACAATATGATGATTTTAATTTTTATAAAAAATATATTTGTAAAAAAAAGATTGAATATTCATTGGTTACTATATTTATTTTGATAACTATTTTTCAAATAATATTTTTTTCTATAATATATAAATTAAAAAATACAATTTGAGAATTAGTTTTTATAACATCTCTTATTAACTCTATACTTATCATTACAACTATATTCAATATAAAAAAAGAAAATCATATTAATACATTAACATTCTTTATTTTCTTTTTAGAATTGGTTGTAATATTAGTTTTAACATTACAAAAAATAATTCCTAGCTTTAAAAACAATGAATCTGCCTGAAGATTAATTTATTTGAATCCAGGTATGGGTAATTTAACTGATATATTTTTAATTATTATATGATTATTTTGTTTATTGATATCAAATGTTAAAATTAAATTTTTCAATGATAGAAATAATAAATTTTTACTATTAGTTACCAATGCAATGATATTAATCGCATCAGTTTTTTCAATGACAAATGTTTATTCAAATATTTTTAATTATTCGAGCAATGAAAATAATGTTCAAATAAAAATGTCATCTGATGTTTCATATAATCTTAATAACCTTTCTAATGATGATATTTCACTTTTAACAAAATATAATATTGGTAATTACCAAAAGTGTTATATTTCAGATATATTCATTACTCCTTATTTAAACAAATTAGCTGATGTTACTTCATATATCCTTGTTGAAGATAATAATCGACTTCAATCATATAAATGGAATTTTAATAATTTTATATCTGGAATTATTGAATGAAATACATATCACAAAAATAAGCAATCAGCTGATGCAGTTGAAATTGCTAAATTAGTGGATAATGCTATAAAGAATTTTGCATCATATAGTATTTCATCAGAATTCTCTAATATAACTTTTTCAAGCGTGAGCTACATAGTATTGAATAAAAATACTAGTTATTATTCTGAATGCAAAAAAATAATTATTAATAATCAATTTCAAGCGATTGATGGAGATGATATCACAATTTTTGTAGGTAATTAATGAAGCTAGTTTCTATTCTAATCCCCTGTTACAATGGAGAAAAATATATAAAAAGATGTTTAGATTCTTGTATTAACCAAACATACAAGGATTTACAAATTATTATTGTCAACGATGGATCAACTGATAATAGCAAACAAATAATAGAAGACTATGCCAATAAATATAAAAACATTAACTTAATTAATCAAGAAAACAAAGGATTAGCTAGCACTAGAAATGTACTTTTAAATAATGTTAAAACTAAGTATGCTTTTTTTCTTGATGTTGATGATTGAATTGATCAAGATTGTATAAGTTATTTGATGTCTTTAAACAATAAACATCAATATGATTTAATTATCAATTCATGTTATATCAATCGTAAATCTAAGGATAAGATTTTTTATATAACAAATAAAATTGATAACAATACTAACAACTATTCATATTTAATCAAAAATACTCCATTTGCTTGAGGAATTCTTTTTAATGTTGAATATTGAAAAAATAAAGGGTTTAGTTTTTGTGAAAGATCTCAATTTTTTGAAGATGCAGGAATAATGTCTTATGTGATTTATAATACTAAGAATATTAAATTTATCAATAAACCTGTTTATCATTATTTTATTAGTGACAATTCATTATCAAGAAATAAGATGAATGCATCGAAAATTTATAGTGCCATAACCCAGCTTGAACATTTTTACTCTCTAATTAATAATCAATTCTTAAATATTAATAAATATCCTAAACCAATAAATGATCAGTTGGCTTTTTATCATTGTATTATATTCACATATATTCAATTTCAATCTAATATCACAAAACAACAAAAACAACAATTAAAATCTAAATTAAAGTCACTTGAACAAATTAGATTAAAATTGCCTAGCAGATACTGAAAATTTTGATATTTCATTCTATATCGAATTTTTAATTATTAGTTTCAAATGAATACAACTATACTTGATAATAAAATAGTATAAAATAATGAATTATATATAAATTATTAATTTATAATTAATAATATTATATATGATTAATAAATATGATAAAAGAAAACTTTTTAATATCGATTCTTATACCTTGTTACAATGGTGAGAAGTACATTGATACTTGCCTACAATCATGTGTTAACCAAACGTATAAAAATATTGAAATTATTGTAATTAATGATGGATCAACTGATAAATCTGAACTTTTGTTAGAACAATGAACAAAAAAGGATAAACGAATCAAATATTATTACCAAAAAAATAGTGGATTAGGTGAAACTAGAAATATTCTAATTGAAAAAGCTAATGGCCAGTTTTTTTCCTTTGTTGATATTGATGATACTATTCCAGAAAATGCTATGGAATTACTTGCATTAAATTCTAATGATGGAAATAATGATATAATTGTTGGACGTTCTAGAATAGTTTATCATTCGCTTATTAATGATACTATTTCTCTACCATTTTTTCCATCATGAAGGCATATTAATAATATGTCTAATGGACATTATGTCAAATCTAATATTTGTACACCTTGAGCCTGTTTAATCAAGAAAGAATATTTTTTAAAACAAAATATTAAATTTATACGTGGTAAGGTTTTCGAAGATTTTGGAGTTATGACATATTTATTTTTAAATACTAAAAAATTTTACTTCATCAAGAACATTGTTTACAACTATCACAAATACAAAATTAATAATAATATTAAACCTTTATCTGCTTTCAATGATTTATGTTATAAAAAAATTGATGATATTTATTCTCAGTCAAAACAATTATTTAATCATTTAGACAATAACAAACTTTTTTTAACTAAACAATATAAGAGATACATTAATGGTGTTTTTTATCAAATATTACCAGCAAATATTTTCTTAAGTCAAAATTTGACCCCTGATAAATACATTAGATATATTCTAAGATATAATCTAACATACTTCATTTATAAAATGGGTAGAGAAATAAGATATTCTAAAACATTTTGAAAATCTATAACATTCTTTTTTTTATACATTAAATGTGGAGATGTAATTAATGATATTAAAAATAATACTTATAATCGGAAATTTATCAAAGGACAATATCTTATCAAAAACCAAAAATATAAATATGTTATAAAAAAATATAACAAAGACAACTTTAAAAAAGATTTAAAATATACTATCTATGAAATTAATGATTTTGATATAGATCAAGTCAGAAAAGAGGATATAGAGTATTCAAAATTATCTACTTTTATTACATTAAGTGATAAAGAACAAATTAGGCAAATATTTAAGAGAATGTATTATTTAAATGTTGTACCATTTGTTAGTGTTAATAGTTCATTATTTGATATTGATTTTGTTATTTGGTTATCTAAGTATGTTTTAGGTATAAATCTAATTTGTGAAAATGATACCACATTAACTGATAAGGAATCAAAAATAATTGAACGACTTAATAACCTTGAAAGAAAGAAAATAATTTATGTTACTTGTAGTTCTGATTTTGATATACAATCAATAAGGAATAAAATTGATGGAGTATTTAGAAAATAATGAAAAGTTTTAGTGTAATTATTCCAACATATAATAGTGAGAAATACATAGTCAATTGCATTAATTCATTATTAAACCAAAACTATGATAAATCATTAATTCAAATTCTTGTTATTGATGATGGTTCAACTGATAATACTGCTAATATAGTTAAACAAACTTTTAAGAATAACAAAATAGTTGAATATCACCTAAAACAAAATGGACAATGAGGTTCTGTTATCAACTACGTTAGAGATAATAGGTTGGCCAAGAATGATATTATTTCCATTCTTGATGCAGATGATATGTTAACTAATAATGCTTTTAATTTAATTAATAATAAATGAAAGGATGCAGATACTTTTGTTGGTTCATTCCAAAAATGAGATGGTACTAAAAAGAGAATAAAAGTTCACCCTTATTGATTTATAATCAAACGAAGATTAATTAACAAACAACAAATGCATTCACCTTTTTGTCTACCTTTAACTTATTTCACTAAAAATGAAATATTCTATAAAACTAAACCACTAATGGAAAAAGTAGCCTACCAGGACCCAGATTATATTTCTCAAATCATCAATCTTTCAAAAATATTAAGATTTAGCTGAAAGGTTGTAGGTTTATATTATTTTAATAGGCAAGGTAACTCTATTTCTCAACCATGAACTGATAATCGTTTTGATGCTGAATTGAATGCATGCCAACAATGTATCAAAAACAATGCAGCAGAAATAGTATCTTATAGATTAAATTTAAAATATTTTAAACAAATGTGTGAACAAAAAAATATTGTGTTTATAATTAATAAAAAATTAAAATTCAAATGATATCCAATATATATTAGACCATTTTACTCTTTATTACATAACCTTAAATTTAGAAAACTATTTAGCCTAAAAACAACTAAATAATGAACCTGTTAATTTCTTTGAGACTTCTTTTTTCTTTTCTTGATCACAATAAATAAAACGATATAGCTTCTTTGAATGTGTTTTAACAAAAACAATAGTGTAAACACTATTGTTTCATTCATAGACATCTTGAATATCATTTGTAGAAACTCTATGTTCATCTAAATAATCATAGACATATTCATAGATTTCATCTCTAATTGATGTTGTATTATACATATTACCCTCTATATTACCCTCTAAATCAACATTTATAATTATATCATTTTTAAGTAAATATGTAAATATATATAAGATATATTAATATATCTTATACCATCAAATACTATAGAATATTACGTTTCTCAGATTTTCTGATTCTCATATCTGGTTTGATAATATTGTATGGAGTTAAATTATCTAAATCTATCACATCAATGTTTTTATTATCAATTTCTTTTTGAATTTGTTTCATTTCTTGTTCTTTCATAAATTCAAACACATCAGGAACATCAGTTTTTAATCTACCTTGATACTTCAAAGCATTTTGCCTTTCTTCAATTTTTCTTAAGTTATAATCATTAATCTTTATATTACTATCAACTTGTTCATTCATCATCTGAGTAGTACCTAATGTTCTTAAATAACTTCTTTCCATTAAAAATTCTGGTGTAACCTTACCAACATGTTTATTGTATTTATCAACATCAAAATCATATCTAGATTTTGTATCATGTACAAAGTTAGTATCATAATTTGATACTATGTTTGAATTAATCATTGAATCATTAATATTATCCAATGATAGTATCTTAGTTTTTTGTTCTAATAACATCTTCTTAGTTTGTTCGTTAATTTTATATGCCTGATTCCTAATGTTATTAGAAATAAAATCATAATCACTTGGGAACAATCCTAAATGATCTGAATACTTATGTTCAGGGTGTTTTTGATAAAACTGTCGAATTCTCTTCTCTTTTTGTTCTAAATCAATTGCAGCATCAACAGAATTAAAGAAACTATTTTTAGCACTAGAAATTGATGCAAATGAATTAGCTTCTATTGAATTGTTTATAGCTATGTTAATATCATTAAATGCATTTAAATCACTAGCATATCTTTTTCTAATGCAACAATTAACATTTTCAAGTTCTTGGCCATATTTTTTACTACAATATCTATCATCATCTTTAACCTTCTTACGATATTCTTCATCATTAGTTAAAAATTTATTCAATTCAATTTTATTGTAATCAAAATACTCTGGCTTAACACCAAATCTATTTGCAGATTGATATATATTATTAGTTTTTTCAAGTGTTGGTTTAGTATCTTCAAGTGTTGGTTTAGTATCACCAAGTACACGATTTTTGCTATTTTCCTTAGCAGAAGATTTTTTCTTATTTTTAAAGACAAACATAATGAAACCTCAATTAAATTATACATCCATATTTAGAACAAATATACATGTAATAATCAATATATTATAGCATAATATATTTTTTTTAAAAATTATCCACATTATGTTTTGAATAAAAAAAATCTTAATATAATTATATATAGTTGCCGAATTAGTTTAGTGGTAAAACAAAACAATGGTAATGTTTAGCCGGCAGTTCAATTCTGCCATTCGGCACCATATATGACATTAAATACCCTGAAAATAGGGTATTTTATTTTTTAATGTTATCGAAATAATCAATAATTTCTTTCTTAAGCTCATCATCATTCATCGATTGATATATAAATGATTTAACATATCCTAATTTAGAACCAACATCAAATCTAGTACCACTAAATTTCTTAGCATAAACCTTTTGTTTGCTAAGCAATGATAAGATGGCATCAGTTAACTCTATTTCATTCCTTACATCCATCTTAGTATTTCTAAGTTCTTCAAAGATTTCGTTAGTTAAAACATATCTACCTAATATTGCATATTGACTTGGTGCATGACTACTTTTTGGTTTTTCAACAACACCTTTCAATTCAACTAAATCAGAATTAGATAAATCATCTTTGTTCTTTGGATCAACTATTCCATATTTGTGAACTTGATCAAGACTAACTTCTTGAACACCAACAATTGAACTATTAACTTGATTAAAAGCATCAATGCATTGTTTGATTGCTGGTTGTTCACCATTTTTATTAAAGACCACATCATCTCCAAGTAAAATAGCAACTGGTTCATTAGCAGCAAATTGTTCTGCCATTAAAATTGCATGTCCTAAACCTAAAGCTTGTTTTTGTCTTATATATTGAATTCTTACCATATCAGCAATATTTCTTATCATTTTTCATTCATTATTTTTATTAGAATTTAACAATTTTTGTTCCAATTCAAAATTGTAATCAAAATGATCAATAATACTATTTTTATATGAAGAGACAATTATTAGAATATCAGTGATACCACTATTAACAGCTTCTTCAATAATGTATTGGATAGTAGGTTTATCAATAATGGGGAACATTTCTTTTGGAATAGCTTTTGATGCTGGTAAAAATCTTGTTCCAAATCCTGCAGCAGGAATAATTGCTTTTGTAATTTTACTCATTATTAAGTCCCTTCTTATAGATTGATTTCATTTTGAATCATATTCTCTCAATTATTGAAACATCATAACTTGCATTATGTCATCGGTTTTTATCAAAATGAATATTTAAACTTAAAGCTAAATCTTCTAATGAAAGATTATCAGGATTGCCATTTATAATTTTTAAACTATCAGCAATGTCAATTACATCAATTGTTGGATTTTTTAATTTATTGTCAAACATCTTTCACAATAATTGCAAATAATAAAAATTACCTTTATAAGTAACCAAAGTACTATTAGCTATAAAATTTTCAATCTTTTTAATTGCACTTTCATAACTTATACCTCTTTGCTGTAATAAAGTATTTGTTATTCTTGTTCTAGCAACAAAGTTACTATCAAGTTTTATATAAGGTTCATTTATTAAGATATCTAATTTATGAGTCATATCATTACCAACATATCTTCTAGCAGCAAATTGTACCAATACTTTCTCATCTAAATCAAATGATAAAACTTCCATATCAAAAATCACTACAACCTTGGTATCAAAAATCTTATTCATTAACTTTAACCTTTCTTGGAAGAAATATTAAGTGTAATATTTGTCCCATCATATATTTTAAAATGTTTCTTTTATTTGTAAAAAAAGATTCTCCTCCTTCTCGTGCATAAATTGTAGTTGGAACTTCTTTCATTTTCATTTTTTCTTTTTTTATAAAATATCCAATAGTAGCAGGTTCAGGTTTTAACTTATCATTAGCTACAAATAAATTCATTGCCTGTCAATTATATAGTCTTAAACCACATGTAGGATCTGAAATGTTTTGAAAGGTTTTAATTGCAAAAATTAATTTCAATAATTTATGTGCTATTTTTTTTGATATCCCAATATTTTCACTATCTTTTGATAAATAACGCGAGCCAATCACAATATCATATCCTTTATTTGCATACATTAACATTTCTGGAATACTTGATGATTCATGTTGACCATCACCATCAAATTGAACAACATATTGATAACCATGATCAATAGCATATCTAACGCCTTCACGAAAGACTTCAGCTAACTTTAAGTTCTCATTATTAGAAATATAATTTCATTTATTTCTTCTAATAATTTCTAAACTATTATCTGTAGAACAATCATCAATAACTAAAAAATTAATATTTTCAATTTTTTTCAAATTTTCAACTGCTCGTTCAATATTTCCTTCTTCATTATAAACAGGAATAATCACTAATAATTTTGAAAAATCTAATTCGTTGAATGAGGTTTTGTGAGAATGGTTATTATATGAAATAGTATACATTTATTTTTCCTCTTTATTCATCAATATTTTTATCATT
Source organism: uncultured Mycoplasmataceae bacterium (assembly GCA_949288005.1). Classification (GTDB taxonomy): domain Bacteria; phylum Bacillota_I; class Bacilli_A; order Mycoplasmatales; family Mycoplasmoidaceae; genus Mycoplasma_L. Next base: position 21,588 of record CASEIK010000036.1, read on the forward strand.
ATTTTCTACATCAACATCATTAGGAGAATCATCATTTATCACTTCTAACCTAATATCTTCTTTGTTGGGGATTGAACTTTCATCACTATTTTCCTCATCACTATCATTTTTGAATATAGCAACTGATTGAATTTTTTCTTTATCTTCAACATTCATTAACTTAACACCAGATGTATTTCTAGAAATAGCATTTATTTGGGAGATAGGCAATCTAATAATCTTACCAACTGAGGTTATCAATAATAATTCTTCATCTCCATTAACTAATTTGATAGATGCTAGATTACCTGTCTTTTCTGTAATCTTTAATGTAGTTACACCTTTTGCACCTCTATTAGTTAGTCTATAAAGATTGATGTCAGTCAATTTACCAACACCCTTTTCACCTATTGATAATACATATTTTCCTTCTTCACTTGTACCACTACCAACAACAAATTCTTTATTAGATAAACTAATTGCTTTCACACCAGATGCAGTTCTACCCATATCTCTAACTAAAGTTTCATTAAATCTTACAAGTTTACCATTAGATGCACCAATAAACACTTCTGAATTACCAGATGTTTTATGAACTGAAAATAATTTATCATCATCTCTTAATGTGATTGCAATTTTACCATTAGCTCTAATACTTTCAAAATTAGATAAATCAGTCCTTTTTGAAATACCATTCTTAGTAATGAATAATAAATATGATTTTCCATAATTATCAACTGGTAAAATTGATAAAATTTCTTCTCCTTTCTCTATGTTAATAATATTTAATGCAGGTATACCTTTTGATTGTCGAGAACCTGGAGGAACTTCATGAGCTCTAATTCGATATACACGACCTAATTGAGTAAAGAATAATAAATCTGTATGTGTAGTAGTAACAATCATTTTTTCTACATCATCATCCTCATTAACTTTTAATCCTTGAACCCCTACACCTCCACGACGTTGAACTCTATAAGTATCAATAGGTAGTCTTTTTAGATAACCTCTCTTACTCATAGTAATAACAATATCTTGTACAGGTATCAAATCTTCATCGTCAATTGAAGAAGATATACCATATAAAATTTCAGTCTTTCTTTCATCACCATATTTAGACTTTAATTCATCTAATTGAGTACAAATAATTTCAGTTTGTCTTTCTTTTCTATTAAGAATATCTTTATAATCAATAATAATTTCTTTTAATTGAGCTAATTCATTTTTAAGTTTTTCAATTTGAAGACCAGTTAATTGTCTTAATCTCATATCAAGAATATGTTTAGCTTGAATTTCTGTTAATTTAAATCTTTCAATTAATTTAGTTTGAGCTTCATCATCATTTTTTGCATTCTTAATGATTTCAACAGTTTCATCGATATTATCTACTGCTACAACTAAACCTTCTAGAATATGTTCTCTTTCTTGAGCCTTTCTTAAATCATAAGTATATCTTGAAACTAGAACACTATATTGATGATTTAAGTATTCTCACAATAATTCCTTAATATTTAAAATTTTAGGAACGCCATCAACTAATGCTAAATTATTAACATTAAAATTTGTTTGTAACCTAGTTGTTTTGAACAATTTATTTAATAAAACCTCTGGAACCACATCTCTTCTAAGTTCAATTACAATTCTTATACCATCACGACTAGTCTCATCTCTTAAATCAGTAATACCATCAATAGCCTTAGTTGAAACAAGCTCAACAATCTTACTAATTAATTGTGATTTATTCACAAGGTATGGTATATCAGTTATAACTATTTGACTCTTACCATTTTCAATTTCCTCAATTTCATATTTTGACCTAATAGTCACACAACCTTTACCAGTATGAAAATAATCATTAATACCAAATTCACCAACTATTTCAGCACCTGTTGGAAAATCAGGACCCTTTATATACTGTGCTAACTCATCAATAGTTATATCATTGTTATTAGCTAAAGCTTTTGCAGCATCACAAATTTCATTTAGGTTATGAGGTGGCATATTAGTTGCCATACCAACAGCAATACCAGCTGAACCATTAGCTAATAAGTTTGGAAATATTGCAGGTAATACTGTTGGTTCCATTTCAGAACCATCATAGTTTTCTACAAATTTAACTGTTTCTTTGTCAATGTACTTTAACAATTCAGATGATATTTTAGACAATCTAGCTTCAGTATATCTCATTGCAGCAGCACTGTCACCATCTATTGAACCAAAGTTACCATGACCATCAATTAATGTATATCTCATAGAAAAATCTTGTGCCATTCTTACCATTGTTTCATAAGCAGCAACATCACCATGTGGATGAAACTTACCAATAACTTCACCTACTAATCTTGCAGACTTTTTATATGGTTTATCATGAGTCATACCAAGAGAATATGCAGCATATAACACTCTTCTATGAACAGGTTTAAAACCATCACGAACATCAGGTAATGCTCTAGACACAATAACTGACATAGCATAATCCATAAAAGAAGTTTCTAGTTCTTTTACAATTGGTTGATCTTTAACAACTGTTTTTGCTAACTGATCTTTAATCTCCTCAGGAGATAATCTAGATTTTTTTGATTTATTAAGTGCCATTTTAACCCCTCTCTATTAAATATCTATATTCTTAACATACTTAGCATTTTTAGTAATAAAGTCTTTTCTAGGTGCAACATCATCACTCATAAACATAGAAAAGTTTTTATCAGCCAATACAGCATCATCAATAGTTACTCTAAGTAACACTCTATTGTTAGGATCCATTGTAGTTTCTCACAATTGTGCTGGATTCATTTCACCTAAACCTTTATATCTTTGAATATTAACTTTTGCATTACCAGCTTCTTGCTTATATTGATTTAATTCATCTTCAGTATATGCATATTTAATCGTTTTACCTCATGAAACTTTATACAACGGAGGTTGAGCAATAAACACATTACCATTAGTTATTAGTTGAGTCATATATCGATAGAAGAAAGTTAGCATAAGAATTCTAATGTGACTACCGTCAACATCAGCATCAGTCATAATAATAATTCTTTTATATCTTAATTTTTCTATATTAAATTCTGGACCAACACCTGCACCAATAGCTGTAATCATATTTAAAATTTCTTCATTTTTAAATATCTTTTCAGTAGCAGCTTTTTCAACATTAATAATCTTACCCTTTAATGGAAGGATTGCTTGGAATTCTCTTTCTCTACCAGTTTTAGCAGAACCTCCAGCTGAATCCCCTTCGACTATGAATAATTCACTTAGTTCAGGGTCTCTAGAAGAACAATCAGCTAGTTTACCTGGAAGTGAATTAGTTTCAAATGGTGATTTTCTTCTAGTTGCTTCTCTAGCTTCATGTGATTTCTTTCTAGCTTCCATCGCTAGCATTGCCTTTTGAACAATTATCTTTCCTTCTTCAGGATTTTCTAACATATATTTCTCAAAAATATTTGTAACTATCCCATTAACAAATTGTCTAACTTCAGTGTTTCCTAACTTACCTTTTGTTTGACCTTCATATTGAGGGTTAGGATGTTTTATTGAAATAATAGCAGTTAAACCTTCAACAACATCATCTCTTGATATCTTTTCATCTTGTTCTTTCATATATCTTCATTCAAGAGCAAAACGGTTTATAACCTTTGTGATTGCAAGTCTAAAACCTTCTTCATGAGTACCACCTTCGATGGTATTAATATTATTACAGAATGAGTGTAAAGAATTATTGTATGTATTATTATATTGAAAAGCAACCTCACATCTAATACTATATGATTTAGCTTCAGAATTTTCTTTTACATTAGGTATTTTAGCCTCACCTTGTAATTCACCATATACAATATCATTAACAAGAGGTTGTTTATCTCGATTTAAATCAACAACAAATTCCCTAAGACCACCATCGAACCTTCAAATTTCTTTTGCTCCTGATAGTTGAGAACTAAATTTAATAGTAATACCTTTATTTAGATATGCTAATTCCTTAAGACGTTCCATGATTTTATTTTCATCTCATGGAAACTTTTCCATAATTGAAAAATCTGGAAAAAATTGAATTGTTGTACCATGTTCTTTATTTTCATTTCTTCCAATAATTTTTAATGGTTCAACGGTGTTTCCACCATCTTTAAATTCAACAAAATGTTCTTCATGATTAATTACTACTCAAACCTTAAATCAATCACTCAGTGCATTTACAACAGATGCACCAACCCCATGTAATCCCCCTGATACTTTAAAAGAATTATTATCAAATTTACCACCAGCATGTAAAACTGTTAAAACTGTTTCGACAGTAGAGATACCAGTTTTTTCATGTTTACCTACAGGAATTCCTCTTCCATCATCTTCAACTTTGATAGATCCATCACTACAAATTGTTACATCAACATAAGTAGCAAAACCAGCCATAGCTTCATCAATAGAATTATCTACAATTTCTCATATCATGTGATGTAAGCCTTTTTCACCAGTTGATCCAATATACATCCCAGGTCTAATTCTTACTGCTTCTAATCCTTCAAGAACTCTAATGCTCTCAGATGTATATTCTCCTACCTCTTCTTTTTTATTAGTATTTTCTAATGCTTCATTTTTTCTTTCTTCCATAAAAACCTCTATTTGATTCGGTAAATATTGCCATTTATATTAACAACATCATTAACATATAGTTTTCTACCACGTCTTGTTTCATGTTCATTATTCACTAAAATTTTATTTTCGATAATAAATTCTTTTGCTCTTGAACCACTTTCTATTACATTAATGAATTTTAATAATTGTCCCAACTTAATAAATTCTCCATTTATTTTTATTTCCTTCATATTTTTTTAACATCATGATGTAATTGTATCATATTTAAATCTAAATATAATATATTTATATATTATATTAATAAAACTCACAAAAAATAGGGTATTTTTAGTGTTTTTTATATAAATGAAAAAAATGTATATACAGTAATTTTCAATTAAAAATAAGCAAAATATGAGTGTTTTAATAAGTTCTTAGAGGTAAAACTAACTGTAAAAAATCTTTATCAACAACATCGGCAAATATTATTGGCTTATTTGGTGCAGAAAAATAAACTCTAATATTATGTTCTTCAAAAGCTTTCATTATGGCAATAATAAATTTTGAATTAACCAAAAATTCTATATCTCTACCTCTAAAATCTGAGATATTTATTTTTTCACTAGAAACACCTATATCAAGAGATTTAAATTCAACTTGTAATACATTATTTTTAACTGAAATGTTTGTAACTGGTCGTTTTTCAGAACTAACAAGATACATACCGTGATCAATTATATTAAAAAAATTTTTTGCATTAACTAGAAATTCACTTGTTTCTTCTTCACTAACACTAAATACATTATAAATATTAGGATAGTTCCCAATTAGTAACTTTGAAGAGCAAATTACATTTTTTCATCTAGCAATTAGTTTAGTACTATTTTCAACAATTGAGAATTTGATTATTTCATCACTTCTAGCATATTGTCCTATAAATGAAAGAAACTCTTGTTCTACTACTATCTTAAAAGGTGGAGCATTAAAAGGTTTTTTTAGCAATGATACTTTATAACTATCTGTAGCTACTAGATTAATTTTTCCTGATTCATTAGCATTATCAAAATATACACCATTAAGTATATTTTGTTTTTCTAGTTTAGATAATAAACAATGATTTAATTTTTTTTGTATTTCATTTATTAAACTATTATTCATTTCGAATTCTATACCGTCATTATAATCAAATTGTAGATTTACAAAAATTTCATCGTTTAGGCAATTAATAAATGCATCAAAACTATCACTCTTAATCCTTAATGAATTATCTATTTTTTCCACTAATATATCTGAGTTTTGTAATTTAGAAATGATACCTTTAAGAATTTTAACTTTAATCAAGGCTTTTCCACTTTTTTCTATTTCAATATTTTCTTTAATTTCACATTTTACAGAAATCGATTCATTTGTAAATGAACATGTTAATATGTTTGAGTCCATATCTACTTCTAGTAGAAGATTTGATAACACTACATTGATGGCATTTTCATTAATGATGTTATTAGCCATATCTAAAATTTTAGTAAGTTCATTTTTAGATATCTTAAATTTCATATCTTTCATTGTAAGATATTTTCTTGTTTTAGTCAAAAAATAAAAAAAACATTTTTTTAAATAACTAGATATACAACTGTTCCATGGTTCAACATTGATATATTAAAATATTAACTAGTAATATAAATATATTAAATTATATTTATGTTATATTAAATAATATTATTAAGGATGTGGATAAGTGGGAAAGTTGATTGTGGGATTAGGTAATCCAGGGGAAACATATGTCAACACTAGACATAATATTGGGTTTAAAATAATTAATTCTCTAGCTAAAAAGAATAATATACAACTAGATAAAAAGCAATTTAATGGTGAATTTGGTGTTTTTATGTTAAATGGGGAAAAAATTGTTATTGCTAGGCCTTTGACCTTTATGAATCTTTCTGGTGATTTTGTTAAATCATTTGTTGATTATTATAATGTTGATATTAATGATGTCATTATCATTTATGATGATGTTGACACTAGAATTGGCGAAATAAAATTAAAAACTTCCGGGTCAAGTGGGGGACAAAATGGTATGAAGGATATTATTAATAAGTTAGGAACTGAAAATATTAAAAGAATCAAAGTAGGAGTAGGTCCAAGAAATCCAAAAATACCATTAGCAAATTTTGTATTATCTAATTTTAATAAACAAGAAATAGACAAATTAGCTGTTGTTATTAATCAAGTTTGTAAGATATGTAATCTAATTAATGCACATGAATTTTCAAACTTAGAGTTTCATGCTCTAAGAAAAGGAAAGTAATTATGAAATATATTTTTGCTGTTTCAGGTGGTCCTGACTCAATGGCTATGTTAGATATGTATCATAAGAAAGCTCAAGCAGTTTGTGTTGTAAATTACAAAAAAAGAAAAGATTCGCAAAAAGATGTTGACATAGTGGTTAATTATTGTAACTTACATAACATAAAATGTTATGTACATAATGTTACCTCAAATTTTTATAAAAAACATAAAAATTATAATTTTCAAGCATTAGCTAGGTCGATTAGGTATGATTTTTTTAGAGAAATAGCTAAAAAAGAGCAAAATAACCATATTTTTATTGCTCATAATCTAAATGATCATTTAGAAACTGCTTATATGCAATTTATGAGGAATTCTAAGGCACTTTTTTATGGAATTTCTAGAAAAAATGAGTATTTTGAATTAAAAATAACTCGTCCAGTTTTAAGGTTTAAGAAGGCTACATTGCAACGTTATTGTGACCAAAATAACATAAAATATGCCTTAGATTACACTAATGAACTAGATATCTATGAACGAAATAGGGTGCGAAAGATTATTAACAAATGATCAAATGATGAATTACTTGAGTTTGTAAAGAAAGTAAATGAATATAATAAAAAACATAAAAAAGAACATAGATTATCAAAAAAATATACTCAAAAATGAAAAAAAGATAGTTATTCAATATCATTTTTATTATCTCTTGATAAAGAACTACAGTATTACCTTTTATATAATTTCTTAAAAGATTATGATGAAAAAAACAATAGTTCAAATAAAATTCATGCAATTATTGATTTTTTAGCAACATCAAATCCTACAAAAAAATACCGATTAGAACAAGGAAAATACTTAGTTAAGGTAAATAATTATTTAAAAATAATTAATTATTAGTTGACTTATATATATAAGTTGTTATAATTAAGTCATATGTTAGTTAATAAACCATTTTGAAAGAAAATTTGATTAGCATTAGGGGGACTAGTAATCATTGGTGTTGTTGTTGGTGGTTATTTTGTAATTTCCAAGCTTGATAAATATCGAAATTATTATGTAACACCTAGCAATGACACTTCCAGAGGATTTATTAATTCATATAAAAATGCAGTCTATAATGGTGCTAGGGTGTTACTAACACCAGGATTCACTCACAAGGAACCAATTGTTCAATCATTCACTGAATATTATGATTTTTTTAAAGATACTGGATTCATGATTTTTGATGAAACGATGAATGCAAATGATGTTGGAGCATATAATACCTGATCAATTACCTTTAGATCTGATTTAGGTTCTATTCAAACAGGTATAGCAATGTGTATGTTATTAAATAAATATCAAGATGTTTTTTTAAAAAATGATGGTAAGTTATCATATGGTATATATGGTGGCCTACCTTTTTCTTCTGTTACATCATTTATGGGTGGTGTTCAACATGGTGTTAAATGATTTAATGATAATATAGCAACCAAAACATTTACTATTGATGGCAAATCAATAACATATGAACCAGTTGAACAAATAAAATCTGACATAGGTGATTTTGCTGGAGGTTTTGGTCCTAGTCAAGGTTTGGCTATAACTAATCACTTAATAACAAAAGGAATTGATATATTAATGCCTGTTGCTGGTCCACAAGTTTGAACAGCAATGGATCAAATTATTAAACTAAATTATAAATGTTTATTGATAGGTGTTGACTCTGCAATGGAGGATGACCCATTAAACAAGGAGATTAATTTTGAAAGTTCTGAAGGTGTAATTGGTAATGGTAAATATGTTCAATTTTCTTCAGTTAAGGATTTAGCTAATGCTACAGACAAGATATTACAAATTGTAAATAATGGTAATATTATTCCTAATGTACCAAGTAGCATTACTGATCCAAATGATAGGGCTAATTATTTTAAAAATTTTTCTAAAACAGGAGCAGAGGGAGAAGTTTCTGGATTTGGTACATGTGCAGTTGGTGATATCTCAAATGGTTGTGTTGGTGTTTCAAATAGTGGTAAACAATATCTAGATGAAGCATTAAAGATTTCTGGTTTAACAGATCCAGCTTTTGATGATAAATATAGTGAAATTAGTAATATGATTTTCACTGGCTCAGATGGACAAATTTATAACTATGGTGAAAAACCTTTTGGTTTATCTCAACAATTTAATGATAATTTTAAGGGTGGAGACAGAAGTAAAATTTTAAACATTAAGGGTTTTATTCAAAAAGGCAATCAAAATGATTCAAATAAAATTAAGGTAGCTATATCATCCTCAACATCTGTGTTGATAGATAGTTCATTCTCTCAATCATGTTATATGGGTCTTGCAATTTTTTTAAAAAGTATGAATATCAATATACCAACCCCTGTACCAATATTAACAACATATGATAATAGGAGGACTTATGGCTAAAGATAAATTAACATGAGTCTTCACACAACCTGATAATGATAAAAAATTAAATAATATAAATACAAATCCTAATACAAACATTGATACTAAAAAAGACGATAAACATACTAATGCTTTAATTGTGAAAAAATCTAATGATGTAAATGGGAATACTAGTGAATATGCAGTTGAAATGATAGATATTTGTAAATCTTTTTTGAATGGTAAGGTTATAGCAAATGATCATATAAATTTAAGAGTTAAAAGAAATGAAGTTCATGCAATAATTGGTGAAAATGGTGCAGGTAAGTCAACATTAATGTCAATCTTATTTGGAATTTATTCTCCAGATTTTGGGACTATTAAAATTAATGGAAGAAACTCCTATTTTAATTCTGCTAAGGATGCAAGTGATGCTGGTCTTGGTATGGTTCATCAACACTTTAAATTAGTTTCTACATATTCTGTTTATGAGAATATTATTTTAGGATCTGAGGATGTTGGTTTATTTGGTATTTTAAAGAATAATAAGACAAAAAAGAAAATTGAATCATTAGTTAAGAAATATCATTTTAATCTAGATATCAATGCTAAGATTTCTACATTAACCGTTGGTCAGGAACAAAAAACTGAGATTCTTAAACTTCTATATCGTAACTCAGATATTTTAATTTTTGATGAACCTACTGCTGTTTTATCACCAGATGAAATTGAACAATTTCTTGAAATGATTAGGCAATTAAAGGAAGAAGGTAAAACTATTATTATAATCACTCATAAATTTGCTGAAATTAAATCAGTAGCAGATAGGGCGACTGTGATTAGATTAGGTAAATATATTGCTGATTTTGATGTTAAGGATAAATCAATTGAAGAAATGGCAAATTTGATGGTTGGTAAAAAAGTATCCTTAATTAAAAATAATAGCAATAATCCTATTGGTAAAGAGGTTTTAGATGTTAAAAATTTAAAATTGGCAAAAAACCTTTTACCTAGTTCATGATTATTTTTAAGTAAAAATCCTGAAGTTAATAAGTTAAGAAAACTGATGATTGAAGATATAGGATTATTACATAATATTAAACATGAGATTGATTTAGAAGAATCTACCAAAAAACATGAAAAATTGTTGGTTATCATGGAAGAATTGAAAGTTTCTTTCCGTAAAAGACATCAAGAAATTATAGATAATCTTGAAAAAGAACTTAAAAAATATAAAGAGATTAATGCTGATAAGATTAGTGCACTTAATTTAGAATTAACAAATTGTAGAAATGAAAAAAGAAGACAAGAAATTGAAATAGAAATATCTAAACTTATTCCACGTGCTATCGTTAAACTAGAGGTTTCAATCTATAAAGAAAAGAATCTTATTTTTAGTTTTAACAAAGAATTTAGTAGCAAGATTAAGAATAAGGCAATCAATTTTAAAATTAAAGAAGGTGAAATTTTTGCTATTGCTGGTGTTGAAGGTAATGGACAATCTGAACTTGCTTTATCAATAGCTGGTATGGTTAAAAATAAAGGAGCATTAATTAAATTAAATGGTAAGGATATATCTAATCTTAGTATTAATGATAGATATTTATCTGGTATTTCACATGTTCCAGAAGATAGACACAAATATGGTTTAATTTTAGATGAACAGATTTATATGAATTTTGCATTAAATAGAATAAATCAAAAACCCTTTTCCTCTCATGGGTTTTTAATGGAACATAATATTAAAGAAAATGCTAGATATTTAATTAAGAAATACGATGTTAGAGGGACAACTAGGGGTACTGCACCTGCAAGACTTTTATCAGGTGGTAATCAACAAAAATTGATTATTGCAAGAGAAATAACTAATAATCATAAACTTATAATTATGGTTCAACCAACACGTGGTTTAGACTTGGGTGCGATCGAATATATTCATACAAAAATTCTTGAAGAAAAAAATAAAGGTAATGCTATATTGTTAATCTCTTATGAATTAGATGAAATATTAGCTCTAGCTGATACAATTGCTGTAATGTACAATGGGGTGTTTGTCGGTGTAGGTAACAAGAATGAAATGACTAGAGAAAAGATTGGTCAACTAATGGTGGGGCAGGAATAATGAATTTATTATTTAAACTAAAAAGTGATGGAATAGTGTATAGTAGAAAAAGAAAGGAAGCAACCAGAAGTATTTTAGCATCAGTTGTATCAATATTTGTTGCTTTATTGGTTGCTATTCTTGTTGCTACAGCATTAGGATATAAACCATGAATTATAGTAGAAAAATTATTTTCTATCGGTTTTCAAGATCCATCATATTTATTTTATAAATTTGGAGTATATGCTTTAGCTGGTTTTGCATTTTATTTTGCATGGAAATCAGGTGTAATAAATATTGGTATTTCTGGTCAGATGCTCGCTGCTGGAACAATTGTTGTAGTTTTGACAAATGTAATTGAATCAAATTCTGGAGTTATCCCAAATTGAGTTGGATATGGTATAGGACAAATCTTTATTATTGTTATTGCAATGATTGTTTCATCATCTATTGCAATGCTAGTGGGATTAATGCAAAATTATTTAAAAATTAATGCTGTAGTTTCTTCAATATTATTAAATTGAATTATTTACTTCATTTCTTTCTTTGTACTAGCAACATATTTTACTGATACTGAACAATTTGCAAATTCATCCACTATTCCAGATCAATTCAGATTGTATGATCTAAATGGTACTGGTGCTATCATTCCTGTAATTGTAATTACTATTTTTATTGCAATTGTCTTATTTGTAGTTTTCAAATATACTGTTTTGGGTCATAAAATAAAATGCGTTGGTTTATCAAGTGATGCATCTAAATATGCTGGTTACAATATTAAAAAAATCAATTTATTAGCATTTGCCATTTCTGGTGCCATTTCTGGAATTCTAGCAACTATATGTTATTCATCTACAATACCTGCTGCTATTCCATTATCTATTATTTATGATAGTGTTCCAACAGAGGGTTTTGAAGGTATAATGATTTCACTTGTAGGTTGTAATAATCCTTTTGGGATTCTAGCTGTATCTTTATTGTTTGGTTTATTTGAGGCTTCAATGACTGGTCTACCAACAGACCCTTCATTTAATGATGTTATTGTTGGCTTAGTAATGTTAGGTTCATCATTATCTATCATTGTTATCAAATTACGTCCAATTATTAGATTAAATCAATATAAGTATGATATTGATTACTTCTCAACAAGAACAAACTTTGATAATTCTATAGACTCACTGTTATCAAAATATTCATCAATTCATAATAATATAAAGTATGATTTAAAAATTTTGAAAAGACAATATAAAGAACATTTAAAAATACTTGCTAAAGAACATGAAAATAAGATTAATCAAATTTTATATTGATCAAATGAAAAAAAGATAGCATTTAAAAATGATTTTACTAAGAATTATAATGATTTGCTTGAAATATATTGTTATAAATTCGAAGAAAATTACAATGATTTTTCTGATGGTAAGATTAAATACAATGATTATGAAATCAATATGAATAGATTAATAAATGAATTGAAATGCAAAAAGTTTGTTTTGTTACAAAATTACAAACGTTTAATGCGTGGGTTTAATTTTGATTATCATAGTAGTATTCATAATGAACATGAACGATATAATTTGGAAATCATAAATACTAAATGCAAATATTCAATTGATAGATTTGAACTTAAAGTATTAAATAAAGAAAAATATCAAGAATCATTATCAAAATATTTAGTTGAAAAGGCTAATTTAATTGATTTATATAATTTCAATAAATTTAAGAATTTGATTTCTAAGAAATTATATACAAAAGATATAATTGAACAAAAGACAGCTAAAATAAATTCTTCATATGACAATACTTTAACAAAGTATGTCAATAATCTTAGATGTAAGGATAATAATGAATCTAAGTTTCAACTAATGAGATCAAAAGCAATTAAAAAATCTACTCAATGAAAGAATGATAAAGTTGCTAGAATGATTGCTAAACAAAATAGAATTATTTCTGATAAAGAATTATTTGTTAAAGAAGTGAACAAAATAAGAAAACATGCATATTCACAACTTAAGAGTCAACAATATATTAATGAGATAAATGAAATGATAAATATGGCTGTTAAATGTCAGAAAGGAGATTATCAATAATGGGCTGAACTGAGTTAATTTCTCCTTTATTAAATAACATTTTCCTTTTATTTGCTATTTTAGGATTAGCATCATTAGCTGGTTATTTTTGTGAACGTATAGGAATTGTGAATATTGCAATTGATGGTCAAATGATTTTTGGTGCTTTAATATTCTCTATCTTTGGTATGTTATTTAATCAATGACTACCTGATGTTGGTGGAATGTTTTTTATAGTTCCATTGCTTTTTTCAATGTTAATATCCATTTTACTTAGTTTTGTTTTTGGATATTTGACAATTAAGTTGAAGACAAACCATATTATTGCAGGTACTGCTATTAATCTATTGGTTGCAGGTTTAGCTACATTCTTAACAAAACCTTTAGGTCAAGCTATATCTAATGGTGCAAAACCAAAATTAACTTCTTATTTTCAACCAACTATGCAAATTGCTGATGGTTCATTGTTTGGTGAAACAATTATCATATTCATAATTGTTATTGTGTGTGTAGTAGCATTATGATTCTTGATTTCTAAAACTAGATTTGGTTTAAGATTTAAAGCAGTTGGTGATAATCCAAATGCAGTTGATGCTCAAGGATTAAGTGTTAATAAATTTCAATGAACTGGAATATTAATTTCTGGTATTCTAGCTGCAGCAGCTGGTAGCATATTCATGTATGGAGGTGTTCAAATAGGTGCACCATCGCAATATTTCGAAGGTAATGTTTCAGGATTAGGTTTCTTAGCATTAGCAATTGTTGTATCTGGTGGTTGAAAAATACCATTAATTTCTATATCAGCACTTGTATTTGCAACATTAAATTGTATATTCCAAAATCAAGTAATTCTAAATGATATAGGATTAATTAAGAATGTTGGTCCATATGCTTCATATATTGGTAAATCAATTCCATTTGTATTCTCACTTCTTGTTCTAGCATTATTCTCTCATAGAAATACTGCACCAAAATTCCTTGGTAAAAATTTTGATAAATCGTCTAGATAATATTTGCTCAAATATTTATTATTGTTGTTTTAAATTAGTGCTTTTTAAAATAAAAATTATGTAATAATTTTCTATTAATTTTTAGTATAATTAATTCGTGAATAGAGTAAGAGATAAAAAACTTAATCCTACAACTAAACATAACAACAAATTTTCATCTAATTTTTTACTAAATAAATTATTTCAATTTGATAAAAGAAATGCTATTTTAAGAAAAGAAATTATTGGTGGTATATCGACATTTCTTGCAATGGCATATATATTAGCAGTAAATCCATCTTTAGTTGGTAATGCACCTGTTTTTGATTCAACAAGTGTTACTCATGCATCAGCATATAGTGGTGGTTTATTTCTTGCAACTGCAATATCTTCTTTTATTGGTACTTTATTAATGGGATTGTTTGCAAATATTCCAATTGCCTTAGCACCTGGTATGGGTTTAAATGCTTTTTTTGCTTTTACTGTTGCACAAGGCATTGGATTTTCTAGTGCATTAACTGTAACAATATTATCTGGTATTTTATACTTTATAATTGTAGTCACTCCATTGCGGAGTAAAATTTCAAAATTAATACCAAATAATATTAAGTTAGCAATAGGTGTAGCAATAGGTTTTTTTGTAGCTTATTTAGGATTACAAAATTCAGGGATAATTGTAGTAGGTAATGGTACAGTTTCAGGTTTAGGAGATTTTACAAATCCACTAGTGATATTAGCTATTGTAATGATCTTTGTTTCATTAGTGTTGCATTATCTAAAAGTACCGGCTGCTATTCTTATAAGTTTAGTTATAGGTGCTGTGATTTTACTTGGTATTGTTGGTGGTAATCATGTTGTGGGATACACAATAAATGACATGTTGGGAAGTTATGATAATTTTTCTACATTTAAGGATGTAATAGTTGCTGGTTGAAATGGATTTGCTAATGTTGAAATGTGAAAGAATCCATTAACATACATATCAGTTCTATCATTTGTATATATGGATTTCTTTGATACTACAGGTACATTAATATTGTTGTCTAAAACTACTGAGGTTAATAAGCATGATAAAAAGTGAATGGTTAAGGCAAATATTGTTGATGCAGTTAGTACAATAGGGGGTGCAAGTATTGGTGCTACCACTGTAACTTCCTTTGTAGAATCAACAGTAGGTGTATCTGCTGGAGCAAAAACAGGATTAGCCAATATTTTTACTGCTTTACTATTTGCATTATCTATTGCTGCATGACCAATTCTTCAAGTTTTTATGCCAATAAATAACATCCAACCCATAACAGGTCCTATTTTAGTTCTTATTGGTACATTAATGATTTCACAAATAAGACACTTCAATTGAAAAATAACAATTGATATACCGATGTTATTTATGACTATAATTTTTATGATGTTAACTAATTCCATAGCGGATGGTATAGGTTTTGGAACATTAACATTTATTATTCTAAATTTTTCAGCTGGTTGTGTTTCATATATAAACAGAAAGAGCAAAAGTACAAATGATTTAGAAATCACTTTGGGTGAAACTAAAAGCATTAAAAAAGAGGATATAAATTATTTTAAAAGAATAAATTGAATGTTAATTTTTATTGCTTGTTTCTTTATCGTTTATATAGTTGTAACAACCTTTATATAATTATTATTTTAACATGATTCATGTGCGTATTTCAATATTTATTTGCTTATTTTTTTAATTGATTTTTTTTCACAATTATTCCTACAAATTTGATAGAATTAATATGAAAGGAGTTTTTATTATGGCTAAAAAACAAAAGTCGGCAATGACACAAAATGAAACGCCTACGATTGCTTCACAGTCCACTAGTAAAAAAATTGGCTTCTTCTCTGCAATGCTTATTGCAATGGGTTCATCCATAGGTGCAGGAATATTCTTTAAAGCAAAGGGTGTTCTTGAATCATCTCAAGGAAGTTTTGTATTTGCTATAATGGCTTGATTAATCGCAGCTTTTGCTGTTATTGCTATGGCATTAGCTCTTGTTGAAATAGCTAGTGCAAGAAATGACAATTTGTCATTGATCGGTTGATGTAAAGTCTTTAATAGTAGGTTTATATACAAAGCTTCAAAAAACTTTATGTTTTATATTTATCTACCATTAACATACTTCTTCATGCCGTTGTATGTTATTATGTCACTCCAAGATGCAATAAGTGCTTTTGGTGGTGATGCTACTAATGGGGGTTACGGCCCAAGTACATTTGGTCTAGCTGGAGGGGATGCAGATTGAGTAATTTGAACTATAATTTCTATTGCTATTTCATTATTCTTCATCTTTATTTCAGGTATGT
Organism: uncultured Mycoplasmataceae bacterium; assembly: GCA_949288005.1. Lineage (GTDB taxonomy): Bacteria > Bacillota_I > Bacilli_A > Mycoplasmatales > Mycoplasmoidaceae > Mycoplasma_L. The sequence continues at coordinate 38,291 of CASEIK010000036.1, forward strand.
CCTCAAGTGCTGGAAATATCATGAACAAAGGTATTATGGCAGTTAAATTCATTCCATTAGCAGCCACAATTATAATTGGGTTTATTATTGCAGGAATGCAAGGTACCCATGTTTCTGCAGAACCAATAGAACCAGGTAATGGGATTACAAGTGGTTATGATCCTTCTAACCTTGGTTCAATGACACCAGGAATAGGTCTATTTATGGCTATTGGTGCAATCTTTTTTGCATATGATGGTTTCTATGTAACTGCAGGTCTTCAATCAGAAATGAAGGAACCTAAGAAGACACCTATGGCTATTGTATTTGGTTTAGGTGCTGTTACTTTAATCTATTTATTAATTGCAATTGCCATGTCAATTGGTGGTGATGGTGGATTATTTGGGTTCCATGATTGATTATTTGAAAAGAATGCTTTATGAGTTTTTGGTGTATTAAACCTAACTATTGCAATTGGTGTTTTAGGTATAATTAATGGTTTTGCAATGTGAGCACCTCGTTTTGTTGAGGATTTAATTAAAGAACATGAATTACCTCTATCACATAAATATCAAAACAAATTGTGTGCAAACAAACCAATGATTGGTATTTATTATTCATTAATTATTACATTTCCAGTTGTTATTTTGTTTACACTAATTGGTGCATTGGCATATTATCCTGGATCTTATGATGGAGCGTATGGTTCTTCACAAATGGAAAAATTATATACATTCTGTGATTTAACTGGTACATGAACTGCTGTATTTGCTTTCATGTTTATTATGCTTCCAATATTTGGTGGTTTAAGAAATAGGAAAGAACATTTCGTTAAAACAGACCAAAAGAAGTATTTTGTTCCTCTAGCTTGAGCTTCAGTAATAGTAATTGGTATTGTACTTGTTCTATTATTCTTAGATGCTTTTATTAATGTGTTTATGTTAATAAATTTAGCCTCAGGTAATTATATGTATTTTGATTCAGATTTAAATAAAGTAGTATGAGATTATCCTGGTAATGATGAAATTATTGGTAGAGTTATGAAACTTGCAACATTATTCATCTTCTGTGGATTAATGATTATACCAACTGTAATTGAAGATAAAATCCACATTAAGAAATATGGATCAATTGAAGCATATGAAAAAGCATTAGGTATTGAATCTACTACTAAAGCTAAGGTAGCTATTTACTAATAATAAACAATTCTATATCTATATAGCTAAAAAAATAACCCGACTAGTGTTGGGTTATTTTCTTTTATTATTTTGTTCTTCAATTTCAAAATATTTTTTGTCGTCATCAAGCAATTGTGTTTTTAATTGCATTGAATATTGACAATTACAACAATCACTACATGCATAGTTTATGCATTCAATAGGTTCACAAGGACACAATGGGTTTGTGCACCCATACTTTTTATTTTTTACTTTCTTAAACATTTTCCCCTCTTTATATGAATAAACAAGTTGATTATATCATATATAATATGATATAAAAATTTATTTATATGTTTTTGGTCTTTTTTACATCAAAACCCCAACAATTGTGACATAGACATTTCTTTTTAAATTTTCCTAAATATATAACATTATGGCTTCTTACATGGCAAAGTTCACATTTTTTTCTATTTCTTGGTAAACGATTATATTTTGTAAACAAAAACTCCTTATTATCTTTGCTCATTCTTTGGATACACCCTGAACAAAAACAAGCCATATCTCTATTACTAGCGCTAAAAATAAGTAAGTGATGTGTTTTTTTATTACATCCCGAACATTCATAGGTAGTTTTAGTATTTGTTGCATATTTATTAAAAATATCCATCATTGATGGAATGTGGTTTCTAATTACTTTTTGCATAGCACATTATATTATATATTTTTATTTTATTTTTTAATAGTATATTAAAAAATAATTTTAAATAACATCTATTATAATAATTTATTTTTTTGTTTATAAAAATAAACAATGAATATATTTTTGGAGTAAAATGTATTTGATATTTGGAGGACTTATGAGTAAATTTAATGAAGTTTTAGCTAGAAATACTAATGATGTTGCAGAAGGATTATTCGGCTTTAGTCAAACAGTAGCTTTCTCACATTACAACAATTTTTCTGCACAATTACCTATTGATGCATCTGGAAAATTAGTTTCTGGTGGTATAAAAGAACAAGCAACACAATGTTTTAAAAATATTGAAACAATTGCTAAGAGCATAAAGCATGATTTAAATGATGTTGTTAGATTAACTATTTTTGCAAAATCTAAAAATGATTTTGATGATATTGTAGATGTACTAAATAGTTTTTATAAAGATTACAAACCAGCATTTACATTTATTGTGGTTAAAGATATTCCTATGGGAGCACAAATTCAAGTTGAAGCAGTGATCACTTGTGGGGAAGGTACTATTCCAAATGCACCACAAGCTGGAGATTTGATTAAATTAGTTAGAAACACAAAAAATGCACCTATGAATGATTATTCAAGTCAGACAGTTGCTTTTTCACACTATAACCATTTATCTGTACAATTACCAATTGAACCATCTACAAATAGATTAGTTGGTGGTGGAATTTGTGAGCAACTACATCAATGTTTGAAAAACGTAAAAAGTATTTTAGAAAGTATTGATGTTCCATTTGATGATATTGTTAAGGTTAATATTTATACAACTGAAATTGGTGAACGTAATAAGATGTTAGAAGTTTATAAAACATTCTTTCCTGATTCGGCAATTGCACGAACAGTAAATTATTTACCAGCACTTTCAATTAATCAAGTTGAAGCACTACACTTGGATGCTAAGGTGCAAGTTGAAGTAGTTGTTTCTCATGGTGATGGAACTCCTCCACAATTAGTTGAAGATAGACATGGTATAGTAATTAAACCTTCGAATGCAAAGAGTGTAGTACATAATGCTTTTTCTACACATTCAGTAGCATTCTCACATTACAATAACATTTCAGAATTATTTGGAGAAGATGCTAATAAAAAAATGGTTTCTAATAACATTAATGATCAGTTAGATAAATGTTTAGAAAATTTAAAAGCAATTGTTGAGAACATTAATCACAAAATGAGCGATGTTGTTAAATTAAATATTTTTGTTAAAGATATTAACTCTACTTCTAATTTTGCTAATGTGTTTAAAAAGTATTTCAATACTATGCCTGCAGGAAGGATAATCCAGGTTGGTGTTCTAGCTAACAATGAGGCATTAGTTAAGATTGATGCAATAGTTTCTAATGCCGAAGGTACTCCACCTGAAAATAGATAATTATTAGTTTAATATATTCTAAAAAAAGACAATACTTATAAGTATTTGAGAAAGATTTATATGACTAAGAAAGATTTATGAGATTATGAGTTTTCTAAACCAAAAATAATGACAAGAGATTATCAACATGGTAATTGCAGTATTTGCAATCAAGATAATGATATTAGATTTATGAAGGGTTTTAGATGTTTTGAAGAAGAGGAATTTAAATATATTTGTAAGGATTGTTTTTTGAAGTAACAAATTTATTTAAATATTGTATTATATCTATAATTATGGTTAGTATTGTTAAGTATGATAATTTATTATTAGCAAATGAACAAATAGATCTTATGACTGCTTCAAGAAATGTTAAAAGAATTCATTTTAATAAAAATATAGATATAATTTCAATATTATTACAAATAGATATGTTTAATGCTATAGATACATATTATATTTATGATTGTGATTTCTTGAGTTCTAGTGATGTATTTAATGCTAATATTGAATTATTGAAAACAATCGATAAGTTGAAGAATGAATTTGATATTTATTTATTTTGTTCCAATAAATTATTAACCAATAAGGAATTTAAAAATATTATTGAATCATTTAAATTAATTACTATTAATTCTATTGATAAGAAAAACAAACAAATGTATGTTAACAAATTACTAGAGAATAGAAATATATCATTATCTAAAAATGTCTATATGCATTTGTTAAATTGTCTAACAAATGATTATGGAGTAATGAAGAATGAGATTAATAAGATTTATAATTTAATTTCAACAAAACATGATGAACAAGAAATCTTTAATTTAATTAGTAATTATAATGAAGAAAATGTTTTTTATTTAGTGGAAAATATTCTAACTAATAAATTTAATGCTGTGTGAAAGACATATAATGATTTAGTTTATAGGAAGGTCGATGAAATAGCAATTATTAATGCCTTATGTAGTCAATTATTTAATCTTTATTATATTTCTATATTAAACAAAAAAAAGAAATCTATAGGTGAGATTGCATCTTGTGTTGAGGTTCCAACATTTGTTGTTATTAGTTTTAAAAATAAATTTGCTAATTTAGACCCAGCACTGATTCATTCAATGTTGTTAGATTTATATGAATTAGAAATTAAGATAAAGAATTCTTTGGTTGTTAAAAATATAGCATTAAAAAATTTAATAATTAAATGATTAGCTAATAATTAAAGAGTTTTGTCTACTATCTTCTTTCATTTGCCATCATAATCTCTATAAAACCCATTACCCTTACCATCATGGTATACTTCAAACCCTTGGTTATTAACTACAATTTTATTAGCAGGTATTGTGTAATCAATATAAACATCAGGAGTTAACATAAACTCTTTAGTCTTTTTATTGTACTCATTTAAATGTCAATTATATGATGCTTGATCTTGCATTTGTTTTAAATATACTGATTGTTGACTAATAAATTGATTTGCTGTTTCATTGTCCATATCATTAAATGTTTGAATCTCAGACTTAGTTTCTTTTTCATACTCAGCAAGTTTTTCCATATATTCCTTTTGTTCTCTTTCTGATAATTTTTCACCAAAGGTAGTTCTATAATATTTTTTTCATTCATCAGATAAATATTTATAGATTTCTTTGCTAGGTAATCTATCAGCTGAATTTAATCCAATACCATCGATAAAGAATTTCAAAATTGAATCAATATATGTTTGTTTATTGTCATCATTAATTGGACAATGTCATGAATTAGGTAATTGAAGAACTTTAACATTTTTATTTTTTTTATATGCAACTATTGATTCAACTGCTGGAATGAAGTTATTTGCATCACCGACAATTAATAAAGTAGGTATTAAACTATTATGTTCATACACCTTAATAGCTTCTAATGTTTTTGGTAAGATTAAATCATTAACAAAATTTATATAGTCATTAATGTTGTAATAAATTTTTCTCATTGCTGATACAACAATAGGACTTTGGTTTTTATTAATAAGTAATGGAGATGTTTCACCAAACATCTTTACAACCAAATCATAAGCTTCATCTAAGTTTAATGGTAATGTTGTAATAGTCTTTATTGTATTAGCAGAAGCCATTGAAGTATATGGATTAACTAAAACTAATTTTTTAATTCTTGAACTTAAAAGTGAAGCAAGAGCTAATGCTAATGTACCACCTATTCCATTTCCAATTAAATAAATTTCTTTTTCAGGAAAAGAAAGAATAAGGTCCTTTATTTTTTTAATTAATGATACAAAAACTACTTTTTCTAATCCAACTTCTTGATCATAGTCTTTTATTCTATCGTAAGGTACTATAACACCATAGTAATTAAAGAATTTCAGTTTGTCACAAAAATCATCATGAAGTTCAGGAGTTAAAATGTAATCATGAATGAAAACTATAGCCCTATTAACTTTTTCATTACCAGGTACCTCTCTGTAATAATATTCACCATATTCATTAGATTTTTTTTCAGTAAACATAAAATTACATTAACCCCTTTGATTAATCTCTAAATAATAATAGCATTCTTGCCATAATTAAAATAGTATTAGTGATGGTAGATAAAATATTGAAACCAATTAGTAAAGCTATTCCATTAACTTGTTTTTGGTCAATATCAGTTTCTCCAATACTAATAAATTGTGATGTTTTAGATAAGGTATAGAATGAATATACATTTAATACCATAACCACTGCTACTCCAATCAATGTATATATGATGTATAAATAATTAGAATACAATGCAAATGCTGATACCAAAGCAAAAACTAAAGAGATTATCATGTATATTGGTATAAGAATAAATAGGATTTTAGATAAGGTCACAGCAGCCTTATTTGACATTGTAAAACCAATTATTCCACATATTAACAAACTTCCTGCAGAAATACCAAAAAGCATTAATAATTCAGCACCATTAAATAAACTAAAAAGTGATGAAAAGGAGATACCAAATGCAGCAATATATGTCAAATACAAGAGTAATACCAGTGGTATGTTAATTTTTTTCATGAAGGAAATAACTATAGATATTACTAATGAAATTAATAACATTATTGCTGAAATTATATAGATTGAATCAGCTGTTTCAAAATTAATTCAATTATTGATGATGGAATAATAAAACAAATATCCAATTCCACAAACTAAAGCAAAACCAATTGAAGCAAAAATCAAACATTTTGCAATAAATTTGGTTTGAGCTGAATTTAATTTTTGATTAAATGAAATTCTATTTTCACTAACTTGTAAAATACTCATATATAAAATTATACTTAATAAATGATAAAAGTAACATATAGTTAAGTTTTTTACCATTTAACAAGTTAATACTTATTAGTTAAAACTAGATAATGTATAATTTCTATTATGCGTAAGATTGGTCTAGACTTAGGATCTAAAACATGTGGAATATCAATTAGTGATTCGACAAACAAATTAGCATCTGGTATTTGTAATTTTAAATATGAAAATAACAACCTAATGCTAATCATTCATAAATTAAAAAAGATTATTGATGATTATGACAATAAAGTAGATTCTTTTATATTAGGGTATCCTACATTCACAAAGAGTGGTCAAAAAACCAAGAATACTATTTTGGTAGAAAAATTTGAATCATTATTAAAACAACATTTTACCAATATACAGGTTATTAGATGATGTGAAAATTATACAACTAAAAATGCCACAGATTATTTATGCAATTTCGAAATAAAGGCATCAACAAGAAAAAAAATTATTGATATGGTGGCAGCTAATTTTATACTTCAATCGTACCTTGATTCCATACCTAAGTAGTTATATAAATACATTATTTAGACATAGGTTCAGTGTAATCAATGATTTCAGCTTTCACTTTTTTCACTTTTTTATCTGATTCTAGAGCATCAATTACTGCATAAGCAAATTCAAATACAGCTGCAGGAGATCTACCAGTAATTAATTCTTTTTCAACAACGACTGCTTTATCTACATAATTTTTTTCATCACCTTTTTCAAATGATGGATAACATGTGAATTTTCTATTATTAATTAAGTTTAAATGAATTAATAGCTTTGGAGCTGCACACATTGCAAGAATATATTTATCCTTGGTGTCATTGAATTTTTCAAGGAATTTATGTAATTTCAAGACATTGTCATTGTTTTTTGCAGGTCAAGCATCCACAAAATACTTCTTATGTCCTCCACCACCAGGAAGATAGATAGCATTATATTGATTAATGTTTGCTTTATCAATAGTTTGGTCACAACTAATCTTTAGTCCGTTTTGTAAGATAATAGTATTTTTCTTTTCTAGAGAGATTAAATCTACCCTAAAACCAGCTCTTCTTCATATATCTAATGGAACAACAAGTTCCATTTCTTCTGTTTCATTACAACTAATTATTGCTATTCTTACCATATTTCCTCAATATTTTTTTATTATATCATATTTTAAAATATTTTAAAATAAAATTTTTTGGCTTTTTTCTCATATTATAATATAAGTATGATTAAATTCAAACATAAGTTCACTATTTCAATTTTATCAGTAGCAACCATTAGTTCACTTTTTATTATTAATTTCAACACTAACAGTAACAAAAACATAGTAAGTAGTAGTAGTTCAACAGCTAGTGTACTTAATTCAACAGTTGCAACTGATGCCACACCAACAAGTATAAAAGAACTTAATGCAAATGATTATAAGGTTAATGTATCTACAGAAGGTCTTTTTAAAGTTAGTGATGTGGATAAAAAGATATTTTCATTAAAAAATGCATCTCCATCAAGCGATTTTTGATCTATGTCTTTTCAAGGATTAATCAGTCCAGCATATTCATTTAAACCATTTATAGCAAATATAAAGGATTTCTATCAATTTAATTCACAATCTTTTGGTTTGAACGATTTAACATTACAAAATTTGAATACTGATGGTATTTCTATCAATTACACATTGTATGATGATAGTTTTAATGCAATTTCTGATTTCTTGAATCCTGCTATTTGGAATATTAGTTCATATACCAGATCAAATAAAAATCAATTGTATGGTTTTAGTGAAGGTCCTACCAATAGACAAAATCTTTTTAATGAATCTATTTTTTTAAATAAAGATAGTAGTTTGCTACTTGTATCATCAAAGTTTGGTAATGAAACAATTGTTCCTACATGAAGACCTAATTCACAACCTTCTGATGCTACACCTATTAATTTTGGAAATGGTATATATGAATTAGATGGTATGCCTGGTTGATTTAGTTCTGGTTATTTTGTCAATGAGAAAAATACAATATCATTTTATGTTCCAAAGAAAACACAGGAACAATCAGATTTTGAATTAGACACTTCAGCTGTTACTGCTGATTTAAAGAAAATGACAGCTAATGATTTTATGAATGCTAATGTTAATAATTTTAGTGACTTATTGGCATTAAATATTAAAAATTCATTACCTATTTCTATACCAGGAAAATTAACTGCAGAGGTGTTCAATAATACAGGAAAAATAGTATTTAAATATCAACCTAGTAAACTTATTTCAGTTGAGAAAGTTGCTGAGAATAAATTCTATCAAAATGGGTTAATTGATAATAGTAATCCAGATAGTGGCTTAAAATTTGTTGTTGGCGAAATCTCTGGTTTTTATACAAACACTAGCATTAATGGAGGCACTAATATTGTAAGTAAACCAATTGGTAGCATTGGTGGTTATGTTAGTGCAAATGAAATCACAATAGAACAATTACAAGCAAGAGTTTTGGAAATAAAAAATGAATTATGAAATGAATGTCCAGATTTAGAATTAAATGACATTGTTATTTTGAAGGATACCATTTTGAGACCTAGTGCTGGTGTCCATGATAAAAGTTGAATTAAATTTCAGGTATATCCAAAGTTTATTTATGTAAATGGAGACAAAGTTGAAAATAATTCTGATAATCCACAATTTAAATTAGAATTAACTTTTACTGGTTTTAGTGCATTTGAAAAGACAAATATAGAACCAAAAACTACTTTTGAACCAAATGATTATATTCCAAGTGAATTGCCAATTTTTTTCAAAGATGGAGATTTGAAAAGTAAGTTGTTAATTTATTGTAATATAACTGGTAATATTACAGATGTTAATAATGTTGTAATAGACTCTATAGAAGTTCAAAACCCTAATGATCAGGCTGGTACTGCTACTTTAATCATTAAGGCAAGTAATTGTCGTTTAGAAGACCAAAGCAAAGGTGATGCTACCTTTACTGTTAATTTATCTAACATTAAGACAATTAAAGATACAATAATTGATAATGATGCACTCCAAAATGGTTATGACTTTATTAGTAGTAGTCCATTTACAGTAGAAAAGTTCATTTATGATGTTTATACAAAGAGTGGTGATAGTTATGATAACTTCATGACTTGAATAAAAAAGCAAGTTTTATTAAATGAACCAATAGATGCAAATATTACAACAGAATTTGATGCAACACAACCAAGTTTTAATTATTCAAACAAAAAGAAACAAATGAACTTGACTATTAGTCTAGACAAATACTATGCAAATGGCTCAACACACGATGAGAAAAAAGAATTTTCAATAGTTTTTGTAATTAATAATGCTTCTATACCAAATTCTCCAACTTCATTAACTAGTGATGGAATTGAATGACAATATGATAATTTGTATGCGAATGAAATAACTGATGATAATATAAAAGAGTATTTATGAGCAAAATTAAACCCACCAAATGATGGTGATTTAAATGATATCTTGTCATATCCGAGAAATTCAAATGGTAGCAAATTATCTAAAAATGACATTAAGTACACAATAGTTAATGAAAGTACTAAAAATATTGATGGTTTTATCACACTTAATTACCAATTAAACACATATTACGATAATGAAAATCTAAATACTGTTTGATGAAATGAAGGTTCACCAAATGAAACAGAGGTTTTAAGTTTAAAACTTGAAACTAAGGATATTAATTTAACCAAATGAAATGACGGATGAGAGAATGATGTTGTTAATGTGACTGGTTTTAGTGATATTTTGGCATCAAATTTTAGTGAATTAAATAACAATCAATTGATTGAACAATTAAAAACTGCTATGCAATTAGGTGGTTATCTAGATGGTGTAACTGTAACTTATCAAATTGATGGTAACCAAAATCAAAATGACATTTACAATGGTAAATTGAAACTTAATGTAACAATAAATCAGGCAATGGTTTATGATGAAAATAATAGTGATCCATCTTCTCCTGGTGGAAAATACACAAAACCTGAAAATGTTACTTTTAATAATGTTATTATTTCAGGGTTCAAAAAATATGGTTCAACTCAATTAGTTAATAATAGTGCATCAATTTTGGATTTAGAACCTACTACCGACACAACAGCAAATGATACTGAATGAACAATTGATAATCTTAAAAAATTAGTCTTTAAACATAAGGATAAATTCTTTAAAAACTTACCTAATAATTTTGTCAAGGATAATATTGTTATTGACAATGTTCAATACAATGCATTTGGATTAAATAATGTTGCATCAGATAATCCTACAATTGTTTTTGAAATTTTCCTTAATAATTATCTTTCTGTTTCTAATGACAATGTAGATGTAGGAAGTGATAAAAAATCATTTGGTAGAATAACATTAACAGATTTTAGGAAAAGTGTTGCCACTTCTTTTAGTATTGAACAAAATGCAGGAAAAGATACTATTATTCCACAAAAGGTAGATGATTCTAATTTCAAAGAAAACATTGATTTATCCAAACTAGTAACAAATATAGTTAATGCACCTACTAACTTTGATTCTAATAATGATGTTAGTCTAGTAATAACACCAAATTCTTGAAACAACAAAGATGGAACATTAACAGCTAATGTAACTATTAATAACATATATGTTGATATTGATAAAACTTTCCCAAAAGGTAGTTTTTCACAAGAAGTTAATATTACTGGTTTTAAAAAGATACAACCAACATCATTAAAAACAGATACAATCCAAATTGATGCTAGTGACTATTATGCTAGTAACATTCCTTTAGATAAATTAAAAGAATTAATTTTCGCAAAAAGAGATGAATTATTTGCTAATCTTGATGATAGTTTTCAAAGTACTAATATTATTTTAGAAGAAACTTCACTTGAAAGAATTAACAATGACAATGATGAGGGTAAGATAATAATAAGATATGATGCTCAATCTCAAAAAGGATTAAAAATTAATAATTATTATGATAATGACTCAAAATATACTTGAATTAATGGTACTCAAGAAAAACTTTTTGATCAGGAAATTATCATTACTGGTTTTAAGCAAAAATTACCTACAAAAATTAATAGTGAAATAACCATTGATTCATTATCAAAGTTTGTAGCACAACAAGTAACTACTAGTGCTAAATCTGAAATTGAAACTCTTATTAAAAATTTTATTTTCGATAATAGGAATACCTTATTTAATAGTTTGCCAGATAATGGAATTACTATTGACGATATATCTGTTGCTATTGTAGGTGATTCTTGAAATAACAGAGAAGGTAGTATTAAAACCAATGTTACTTTAAAAAAATATGTTAATGATAAAGGGCAAGATGTTGTTGATGGTTCTGCACCAAAGGTTTTTGATGATATTAAAATATTAGGATTCCAAAAAATTACTAGTGGTACAAGTATGTTAGATAAGTTAAATAAGACAATTAATTCTGTTCCATCAAAAGAAATAGATACTTATCCAGATAATACTGACATTAGTGTTATTAAATCTTATATAATTAAGCATCAAAAAGAAATCTTTAATTCTATTCCATATGCATTCATTGGTGATAAGGGTTTTGGTGATGGTGATTTAGATGTAGTATCTACTGGTACCAACCTTGTTGAAGGATCTATTATGATTACAATTAAAATTTTGAAATATTATCAAAACAATAATTTATGTTCATACATTGATGCTTCTACTAGTGGTGATAAGCTAGAAATTAGTGGGGTTAAGTTTCTTGTTAATAGTTATAAACCAACTGATATTCCTAGCAATATTACAGATATAGTTCTTGATCCATCAATTACTATAAATAATGTTCCTATTTCAAATGTTTTAGCTCAAGATTTTGTTTCTCCATCTGCAAATAAGGATTCTGTTACAAATGCTATAAAAAAACAAGTTGCTGGGATGTTTTCTGGTCAAAGTATTAATATAACTGAACAAGATATAGAAATTGTGTATTCTTCTAATTTTGATAATATAAATGGAACAGTTCAAATTGAATCAATAAAAATTATTAATAACAAATGAATTGGTGGGGATGGTCATAGTGTAGAAAAATTTGAAATTACAAGCAGTAATTCCCCATACAATAAAGCTATCTTAGTCAGTGGGTTTAAAAAAATTACACCAACAAAGGTTTTACAAAAAATGTTTAATTCATTTAAAATGACTGGATTTGATGCTTCAAAATATGCAGATTTATATCCTAATCAAATTGTACATAGTAAACAATCAGAACTAACCTCGGAATTTAAATCATGATTAATTTCTAATAATACTAGTTGAGTTAGTAGTTTAAATATTCCTACAACTACACGTGTAACAGATTTCTTACAGATAACAGATATCAATTTTTCTAACAAGAATGGTACTATTTCTTTTAAATATTCAATTGATAAACAATATGTATTTTCTGGTGATAATGGTGCATATGGTAATCAGGGAAAATCTGGCACATTAGATATTGAGATAGGTACAAAAATTGCAAATATTTCATCAGTTAATAATACTGTATCTATTAGTAGTTCAAAATTATGAGGTGTAACTCCTTCTGAATTTAAAGATCAAAATTCTAGTGAATTCACAAATATTATTAAAGATTTAATAGTTAAGAATTTAATTGAAGAGAAAAATGCTAATCAGAATGAATTTTTAGCTAAGAATTCACTATTCTCTAATTTGCCTAAAGAGTGATTAAATTTAAATGAAGACCAAATAAAAAATGCCATTAACATTGAATTTAAGTCACTTGATGATGGTAATGGTACAATGACTTTTTCTATTAGCTTAAATGGTGTTCCATATTTTGTTGAAAAGGAAGGCGATTATTTCTTAGAAGAAAGTTATTCAACTACTATGAATAAATCTACTAGCTTTTCTATTAAAGGATTTAAAACTAGTGATCCTTTCCCACTTATACCTGTAGTATTATCTGCTGTAGCATTTGTTATTATTGTAATAATAATTGCACTATCATTATATTTCTTCTATAAGAAACGTAAATATAAAACTGTAACAGTAGCAAGCAAAAGTGAATTATAGTATTTTATAATATGTATGTAACATATAAAGAGAGGTGTTGTATGGAATATACAAATATATTACTTAATGATAAAGAAATAGAAGATGCAATAAACAATGAATTAAAAAGGCAACAATCACATATTGAGTTAATTGCTTCAGAAAACTATGTTTCGTCTGATGTGCTAAAGGCTGCTGGAAGTATTCTTACTAATAAATATGGTGAAGGATATGTAGGCAGAAGATATTATGGTGGTTGTGAATTTGTTGATAAGGTTGAAGAATTAGCTATTAGTAGACTTAAAAAACTTTTTAATGTTAAATATGCTAATGTTCAAGCTCATTCAGGTTCAAGTGCCAATTCAGCTGCTATTGCAGCTTTAATTCAACCAGGAGATAAAATCTTGGGGATGGGATTAAATTCAGGTGGACATTTATCTCATGGATATAAGGTTAGTTTTTCTGGTACATTCTATAAATCATATTCATATTCAGTTAATGATGAAGGGTTATTAGATTATGATGAAATTTTAAAAGTTGCTCAAGAAGTAAAACCAAATTTAATAATTTGTGGTGCTAGTGCTTATTCTCGCTTTATTGATTTTAAAAAATTTAAAGAAATAGCTGATAAAGTAGGTGCAAAATTATTAGCTGATATTGCTCATATTGCTGGAGCAGTTGCTACAGGATTACACCCATCTCCTGTAGGATATGCAGATATTATTACATCAACCACACATAAAACATTAAGAGGAGCACGTGGTGGTGTTATTATGACTAATGATGAAGAACTCGCTAAAAAAATTGATAAATGAATTTTTCCAGGATATCAGGGAGGTCCATTGTTTCATATTATTGCTGCAAAAGCAGTTGCATTCAATGAAGCATTAAAACCAGAATTTAAATTATATCAAGAACAAATTATTAAGAATTCAAAGGCATTCTGTAAAAGGTTTAAAGAACTAGGTGCTAAAATCATTTCTAATGGCACTGATAATCATCTTTTCATGATTGATGTTAAGAAAAGTTATAACATTACAGGGAAATTGGCTACAGAAGTTTTAGCAAAAATCAATATCACAATCAACAAAAATTCAATTCCTAATGATGATGAGCCACCAGCAATTACTAGTGGAATAAGATTAGGTGTTCCTGCAATGACTACAAGGGGTTTAAAAGAAGATGAATTTATTCACCTAGCAAATATTATTGATAAAGCATTAAGAGAATACGACAACGAATCTACATTATTATCATTGCAAGAAGAGATTAATGAGATAAATAAAAAATTTCCAATTAATAGATAATTATTTTAAATATTTCTTTAGTTCATTAACTTTATCTAATTGCTCTCATTTAACATTTAAATCTTCTCTTCCCATATGACCATATGTTGCAAGATTTGAGTAAATAGGTTTTTTTAGTTCTAAATGTTCAATCATTTTACTAACAGATAAATCAAATGTGTTTAACACTGCTTGGTAAATATCTTCAATACTTATCTTATTTGTATTAAATGTTTCAATAAAAATAGCAATAGGTTCAGTTAGACCTATACCATATGCTATTTGAATTTCACATTTATCAGCAAGACCACTTGCAACAATATTTTTTGCAATGTATCTAGCAAAGTATGCTCCCGATCGATCTACTTTAGTGTAATCTTTACCACTAAATGCTCCTCCACCATGTCTAGAGAAACCACCATAGGTATCTACTATGATTTTTCTTCCAGTTAAACCTGTATCACCGATAGGGCCTCCAACTACAAATTTTCCAGATGGATTTACAATTGTTTGATAATCTTCATTAAGACCATATGACTTTATTGTTCTAGCAATAATTTCATTTGTAACAAAATCTTTAAATTCTTTTTCATTATAATTTTCATCATGTTGTATCGACATTAATACTGTATGTACCTTTGGTTTTTTTTCATCTGTATAATCAATAGTTACTTGGGATTTCATATCTGATTTTGCCCATTTAAATTTTTTATCTTTTCTTAATTTTTCTGCTAGCTTTACAAGATCATGTGCAATAGAGATAGGTAATGGCATGTAATTTTTTGTTTCATTTGTCGCATACCCAAAAACTATACCTTGGTCACCTGCACCAATTTCATTATTAATTTTAGCAACTGCTTGAAAAATATCTGGTGATTGACTATTAACATTGGAAATAATTGTAAAATCATTTTCTGTATAACCTAATGGCTTAACAACATCTCATGCAGTTTTAGTGATATCAACATAAGAGTTGGTAGTTATTTCTCCACCGACAACAATTAATCTATTAGATGCAAAAACTTCACATGCCACCTTTGAGTTTGGATCATTTTTTAGACATGCATCTAATACATAGTCTGAAATCTGATCACATATTTTATCTGGGTGGCCTGCTCCAACTGATTCACTAGTAATTAAGATTTTCTTATCAATATTTTTTAGCATACACATATTATATTTTAAAAAATAAAATTAGTATAATTTTATTAGCCACTATATAATATATATTAATAAAGTGTAATATTAGAGGAAATATGGATAGAAAATTTAATGATCAAGAATTAGTTAGAAGAGAAAAATTAAAGAAACTTCAAGAAAACAAAAGAAATCCTTATGAGGTTTTAAGAGTGGAGAGAAGTTTAACCTTAGCTGAATTTAATGAAAAATATGAAAAATTTTCTAAGGAAGAATTGCATGAAAACAAAAATCTTGAGGAAGAGACATTAGTTGGTAGAGTTTTAAACATTAGGCAAACATTTGCACAAATAAAGGATTTTTCTGGTTCATGTCAAATATATATAAACAAAAAAGAAAATGAACAAGTGTTTAATAATTTTAAAACTGAACTTGATATTGGCGATATTGTTGAGTTTAAAGGTACTGCTATGAAAACTATGACAGGAGCTGTAACTTTAAATGTTACAAGCTTTAGAATAGTATCAAAATCATTAAAAGTTTTACCTGAAAAATTCCATGGTCTAATAGATGAAGAGGCTCGTGCTAAACATCGATATGTTGATTTGATTGTTAATGAAAATTCAATGAATACATTTGTTTTAAGATCTAAGATAGTTACTCTAATTAGAAAGTATATGGATTCGCTTGGTTATTTAGAAGTTGAAACACCTATTTTGCAACCAATATTAGGTGGTGCAAATGCTAAACCGTTTGTAACCTATCATAATACATTGTCTAGAAATTTTTATTTAAGAATTGCACCTGAATTACCATTAAAAAAATTAATTGTTGGTGGTTTTGAAAAGGTTTATGAAATTGGTCGAATTTTTAGAAATGAAGGAATGGATTCAACACATAATCCTGAATTCACATCAATGGAGGCTTATACTGCATATATTGGAATGGAAGAAACTATGGATTTAGTAGAGAATATTATTAGATATGTTATTAATGAATTGAATATTAAAAAAGTTAAATATCGTGGTTTTGAAATTGATTTATCTAAACCATTCAAAAGAATTCATATGGTAGATTTTATCAAGGATGTTAAGGGTATTGATTTTAGAAAAATTACAAATTTAGATGAAGCTTTAAAATTAGCTAAGGAACATAACATTAATGTTCAAAAACATCAACACTCAATAGGACATATTATTAATCTTTTTTATGAAAATTTTTGTGAGGAAAAATGTATTGAGCCAACTTTTGTTTTTGGCCATCCAGTAGAAGTTTCTCCATTAGCAAAAATTAATTATAATGACAAAAGATTTACTGAGCGTTTCGAATTATTTATCGGTCAAAAGGAATTTGCTAATGCTTTTGCTGAATTAAATGATCCTATTGATCAATATGAAAGATTTGAATCACAAATTAAAGAAAAAGAACTTGGTAATGATGAGGCTGTTGAAATGGATATGGATTTTATTGAGGCTTTAGAATATGGTTTACCTCCAACAGGTGGATTAGGTATTGGTATTGATAGATTAGTTATGTTATTAAGTGAAAATGATACTATTAGGAATGTTTTATTGTTTCCACATATGAAGGAATATAACTAACAATGCAAAAAATAAAAAACGAATATGTTTTAAAAAATTTGTTGAAAGAATCTATTGAAAAAAGATTAATTGAACGATTTTCATTATACAAAGTAGATCCTACTTATATTGTTAGTGATAATTACTCATTAAGACCACATAGAATGATTAACTTTGATAATGCTATAACAGGTGATATTTATTCTTTGACTGACCAAATGGATATTGCACTTTTAAAAAACATGCATGAATTAGGTGTTGAACTTAATTCTGGATTTATTTGTTATTTTTGTAAGTTTAATCGGGATTATCAAAATAATGGGATTAACAATCATAGTGAATTTCATTTTATTATTGAATATCATATAAGAGTACAAGATGCATGTAAAGAATACATGGTTAACATCTCAAATTTAATACTTGAAGAAATTAATAATGCAGTTAATGAATATTCTAATGATTTTAAAGGTTTAAAAAGATTACCTAAGAAATTGTCTGTTACAAGTTTTGATTCTATTTGAAAGAAATATCCTACTCTGAAAATTAATGATGCTTTGAATCAAGAAGTTATTAATCATGAATTGTGCTTATTATTTGACATTAATGGTATGAATAAACGTTCAATAAATCTTTTAGGCGATAGCAAGTTAATTTATACAGACAAGATTTATGGAAGTTTTTATTTGTATATACCTGAATTACAGAAATCAACATCAATAGGTTCAATTTATATATGTCCTACTCGAGAAAACGTTGATAAGTATTTCGAAGATAATAATCTAAGTCCTGAAAAGTTTGAAAAAACCATTAATAATTTTCCTACAAACGATAATTATTTGATTATTGACATAAATTTATCAATATTACTAATGTATATTCTAAATAAGAACAACATTAATGAAATAGTTTAAAATTAAAGTATAATTTATAAAGTATGAAGAAGGTAATTTCTGGTATTCAACCAACCAATAAATTAACTTTAGGTAATTATTTGGGGGCAATAAAAAATTATATTAATTATGCTAATGAATATGAGCTATTAATTTTTGTAGCTGATTTGCATGCTCTTTCATCAGAAAATGTAAGCAATATTAATGATAATTCACTAGAGGTTGTTAAAACATATTTGGCGTGTGGACTTGAAAATAGCAATATTACAATTTTTAGACAATCTGATATTTCAGCACACACTGAATTATTTAATGTTTTGCTAAATAACACAACTATTGGAGAATTGAATAGAATGACTCAATTTAAGGATAAATCTCAAAAATCTAAAAAAGCAAATGGAACTGAATTCATTACAACATCATTATTAACTTATCCAGTATTGATGGCAAGTGATATTCTCTTATATGATGCTGATTTAGTTATTGTAGGAAAAGATCAAAAACAACATCTAGAATTAACTAGAAATATTGCCGAAAGAATGAATAATAAATATGGACAAACAATTTTTAAAGTTCCAGAAATTTTTATCAATAAATGTGGTGCAAAAATTCTAGATTTGCAAACTCCTAATAAGAAAATGTCTAAATCAAATGATAATCATAAAGGTGTAATTTTCTTGGATGATGATGAACAAACTATTAGAAAGAAAATTTCTTCTGCTTTAACAGATAATTTTAATGTTGTTAAATATGACCCAGGAAATCAACCAGGTATTAGTAATTTGATTGAAATATACTCTATGCTTACAGACATAAGTTTTGATGATGTAGAAACTAAATTTAAGAATATAGATAATTATGGAGTTTTTAAAAAAGAAGTTGCTGATGTAGTTTGAAATGAAATTGCAAAAATTCAGGATAAGATGAAGACAATTAGTAATGACGAAGTATATAAATTATTAAAGAAAAATGCTAATAATCTTAATGAAATTGCAAATAAGAAAATGAATCAAGTTTATTATATGATTGGAGTTAGAAATGAGTAAAAAGGTAAGTAAAAGATATCAGTCATGAGATGAAAAAAAATTTTTAATTGCTTGTGATCTTGATGGGACATTATTAAATAGCGATTCAAAGTTATCAAAAACAACAGTTGAATATATTAAGAATATAACATCACTAGGACATAAAATTTGTTTATTAACTGGTAGACCAAGTCAAGGTTCAATTGATATATATCATGAGTTAGGTTTGAATACAATAATGTGTAACCAAAATGGATCATATATTTCTAATCCATCAGATAAGAATTTTACTCCTATTGTGATCACCTTTAGCAAAGAAATTTTGTTACGTTTATTTGCAAATAATAATCTAATGAAATATGTTAAGAATTCGCTTATTGAAGGGGTTAATAAAGGCTGATTATTAAATAACCAAGATAATATAATTTCTAAAAAGCAAATGATGGAAATGTTTCATTTAAAGGACAGAGACATTTCTATAATTGATAATGATTTATCAAAAATAGATACTGATATTTGTTCTATATTGATTCAAATTGATAATATGGATAATATTAATTCAATAATCTATGAAATAAAAAATATTGCACCGACACTTATTGTGAGAACCTGAAGTGTACCTGATTATAGTGTTATTATTGAAATTAATGGAACATTTGCATCAAAAGAAAATGCACTAGAATTTTTATGTTCTTATTATGGTATTCCTCTTGAACAATGTATTTGTTTTGGTGACGGTGATAATGACGTTGGTATGTTATCAAAGGCTGTTTGAGGTTTTTCTCTAAAAAATGCAAGTCCTGCAGCTAGATTAGCATCTAGATATATGACAAAATATGATAACAATAATGATGGTGTAGTTAGAGAATTGTACAAATTCCTAAAAATATAGATTAGTATCATCGATATATACTATTTTAGCTTCAATATTATTTCTATCTAGTCTAATTTCACAATATGACTTTTTGTTGGAATTTTTAGGTTTATAAAAAAAACCAGAATTAATAAATATTTTTGATTCTATTGATTTAATAACAGGAATATGTGTATGGCCAAATAGTATGACATCAGCATTATTCTTAATAGCTAAATCTAATAATTTAACATATCAATCTTTTTCATAATTTCTAATATTTTGTTCATCACCATGAACCAATAGGAATTTAAAATTTTCAATTTCAAAAACTTGCATATGTTGATTACCAAAATCATTATTACCATCGACAAATCAATCAGTATTTTTAATCATGAATTCATGAGAATTTAAGTGATCTCCTGCGTGAATAACATAATCATAATTGTATTTCATTCCAATTCAGTCATTATTAGCATGTGTATCACTTATAAAAAGAATCTTAATCATTATTAAATACCTTGTCTACCCTTTCTTTTAAAGCTATAGCTACTGTTTTTGGCATGATTTGTGTTAATGTTTCAACATTCACATTCTTAATATCTGCAAGATTTGGATATATGGCTAGAATTTTAGATTTTGTTTTTGGCCCAATTCCACTAATATCATCTAGAATAGAAGATAATTTTGATTTTAAATTCTTATCTCTAAAATATGAAATTGCAAACCTATGAACTTCATCTTGAATATTTGATAATAATCTAAAAATATTAGATGTTTTATCAAGATTAATTACATTATCCTCAGTAATTATTTTATTGGTTTTGTGATGCTCATTTTTTTCCAAACCTATAACTTTGATTCTATCATTTAATTTAAGTTTTTTAAGAACTTCAATAGCTGCATTTAATTGGATTTTTCCACCATCGACAATGAAGACATCTGGAATATCTTCATTGTTCTTTAACAATTTAGTATATCTTCTTTCAATAACTTCCTTCATAAAGTGAAAATCAGATTTTTCATTCATATAAGAAAGATTGTATTTTCTATATAGATTTTTAACTGGTATTCCATTTATAAAGACAATAACTGCTGATACTGGACTCTCTAGAAAAATATTTGAATTATCAATCATTTCTATGTGGTTTGCACTATCAATACCTAACAATTTAGCTAAATCATCACAAGCACCAATAGTCCTTTCCTTTTTAACTTTTGCATTTGCCTTATTGGTTGATAAAAAATACTTTGCATTAGTAATAGATTGAGTCAATAAATCAAAGTTTTTACCTTTAATTGGTTTTAAAAATTTAGTATTTAATGCATTTGATAATGTTTTTATACTTTCATCATCCAATGAAAGATAAATTGTTTTTGGTAATTTATTTTGACAATAGAATTGCATCAAATAACTTGTAACATTTTCAATTGCATCTCCATAATATTCTTCAATAACAGAATGTTTAGTAATCAGTTTACCATTAATGAAATTGAATATATTAATACATATATTTTCATCATCACAAAAATATCCAACATAATCTGCATTAATAGCATCTTTTAATTGAACAATCTGCCTATTAACAATTGTTTCAAAACTATTTTGTAACTTTAAATAATAGTTAGCTTGTTCAAAATCTAATTTATCTGCTGCTTGAATTTCTTTTTGCTTTAAATCAGCAATAATTTGTTTGTTGTTTTTACATTCAAAAATATCATCAATTTTTTTTAATAAATAGTCATATTCATGTTCTAAAACCTTATTGATACATGGGGCTAAACATTGTCCCATATCATAGTACATACATTTTTGTTTAGGAATCACATTGCATTTTCTTAATGGAATGATTCGATTTAAATAAATGTATAAATCATATGGATTATTTTCATTAGCTGCGAAAGGTCCATAATATTTACCATTAGATGGATTGTACTTTCTAGTATATATAATTCTTGGATGCTTATGCTTTGTAATTGCAATATATGGATAACTATTACTTCCTTCTTTTAATAATACATTGAATTTTGGTTTATGTGTTTTGATTAGATTATTTTCTAAGACAAGAGCTTCATTTTCATCATTAACAACAATGTAATCAAAGTTGGTAATTTCTGATGTTAATTTAGCAATACGATTATTTTGACTTTTATTAAAGTATTGATGCATTCTTTTGTTGAGATCTCTTGCCTTACCAATATATAGGATTTTGTCCTTATTGTTTTTTCATAAATAACATCCAGGTTTATGTGGGACTATCGATAATTTTTTAATATCAAAAATCTTATCCATATACTATTTGTCTTTTTGATAGAGAACACACTTTTTTAAAAGATAACTCAAATAATCTATGATCTGGGAAACTAAAATAAATAATCTTATCTAGATAGTGAACAAAGATATTATTTTTATGATTATAAATTCTATTAATGTTATCAATGTTCAATCAATGAACATATATTTCATCACT
>CASEIK010000037.1 GCA_949288005.1 uncultured Mycoplasmataceae bacterium
AACATTATGTGATACCATATTTATGTACTCCTTGTTTTAAAATTGTGTGGAAGTACAATTAAATACAAACTTCAGTTTGTATTTTTTTATGTACTATGTTGATTATACAACTTGTGTAAAAAGATTATAGTTTCAACATTTGATTATCTAAATAGATTTATATATAATATAAGTAGTAGAAAGGAATAAAAATGCTAGTTACAAAAAAAGCGCCAGATTTTAAGGCAGTAACTGTAATGGAAGACAACACAACTAAGGAAATGTCTTTACAAGATTTAGTTGGAAAAAAAGGTCTTGTATTATTCTTTTGACCAAAGGATTTTACTTTTGTATGTCCTACAGAAATTATTGCCTTTAATAATAGAATTTCTGAGTTTCATTCAAGGGGTTACAATGTAGTAGGTGTTTCTTGTGATAGTGAAGTTGTACACATTGCTTGAAAAAATACTCCAGTTGATAATGGTGGGATTGGTCAAGTTAAATTTCCTATTATTGCTGATATTAAAAAAGAAATTTCTAGAAGTTATGATGTTTTATTTGATGATGCAGTTTCATTAAGGGGAACATTTTTAATTGATAAAAATCTTGTAATTAGACAAGCAACAATTAATGATTTACCATTAGGTAGAAATGTTGATGAAACATTAAGATTAGTTGATGCTTTATCTTTTGTGGAAGAACATGGTGAAGTTTGTCCAGCAAATTGAAAAAAAGGCCAAGATGCTATGAAACCAACCGCTGAGGGTGTTGCTTCATATTTAAAGAAGAATTCTAAGAATTTATAGATTTTTGTAATATAGTGATAAATAAAAATGTTGGGGTTAACCAACATTTTTATTTTCTTTTTTTTGTCTAATTTTTGCTTTTCGTCTTTTGTTTTTAATTCTTTTTTCTAATTGAACAGCCTTTTTATGTTCTCTTACTTTTTTTCTTCTTCTACTCATAAATAAAATCCTTTTTTATGTTAAACAACAAGTAGATTTTATCATAAAAATTGTCTTTTTATGATAACTTAAGAAATAAAAAATAATAAATTATTAAAATTATTTATAATTATCATATGAATTTAATTAAAATAATTGCTTGAGCTATAGGTTGTCCATTTGTTTTTATTTGATTTTCATTAAAATGATTTAGTGCTAAATCAAAGTCAAGAAAATATAAGAAAAATCCAGAAGATATTTTGGATGATGAGAAATATGATACTTTATATAAGTTAGCAAAACCAACATTATATTTTCTTAGAATAAAAGTTAGTGATTTATTCAAAGATAAAAAAATCAATAAGAAGAATCAATTGATTATTGCAAATCATCGTAGTTTTATTGATTCGCTATTATTGTTTATGTTTTTGTATGAACAATTAGGACCTCATTTTATTTTTGTTGCCAAAAAAGAACTTGAGAGTTCTAAATTAGGTCATTTACTTAAATTAATAGACACTATTTTTATTGATAGAAACAATTTAAGACAAATGGTGAGTTCTATTAATGATCAAATTGATATTATTAAAAACAAAAATAAATCAGTAATTATTTTTCCTGAAGGTACAAGAAATACTAGTAATGAATTATTGGAATTCAAATCAGGAGCTTTTGAAGTCGCTTATAAAACAATGTGTACAATTCAACCTATTGTCTTTATGAACACTGAAGATTATTGAGAAAATAGAAAGGGAGTTGAAACAAAACGTCCACTTTTTATGGAAGTTTTAGAACCATATCAATCAAACACTTTCTTAGTAATTGATCGTCAGATTTTCACAAATAATGTTCAAAAAAATATGCAAGATACTATAAATAAAATTATTAAAAAAACTACTTAATCTTCTCCTAAATTAATTTATTATAATATATATTTATTTATTAATATATATTTATTAATATATAATATATTATTAATTATGGAAATAGATAAAAGAATTGAAAGAATCTTAATATCTGAATCAGAAATAAATTGTGCCATTGGTAAGGTAGCAGAATGAATAAACAAAAATTATGAATGTAAAGATCTTGTTTTAGTAACAATTTTAAAAGGTAGCATCCCTTTTGTAGGAGCATTGATTCCTAAGATTAAAATTGATTTTACAATTGATTATCTATGTATTAGTTCATTTAAAGGAAATACTGCAGCAGTTTGCGATCCAGAACTTATTGGTGATTTCTCATTGAATGTTACTGGTAAGGATGTTTTATTAGTTGAAGACATTGTTGATAGTGGAAAAACAATTAAGCTAGTTATGGATTTGTTGCAAAAACAAAATTGTAATTCATGTAAATTAGTTACTTTACTTGATAAGCCAGATGGTCGCTCTGTTGAATTAGTACCAGACTATGTTTGCTTTACAATTGAAAATTTATTTGTAGTTGGATTTGGATTAGATTATCAAGAAAAATTACGTAACTTACCATATGTTGGAATTTTAAAAGAAGAATGTTATTGTGATTTAAGAAAGGACAAATAAAATGAATTATATTAAAAAATGAGCATTTACTAAATTTAGTGAGAGTGAACAAAAAAATGAAGAGGTTGTTGAAACTAAATTTGAAAACAATTCCACCAGCACATCTAATAATGTTGACAAAAAGATTCCTAAAAAAAGGAAGAAATCTTTACTTTTTTGATTATTGTTTTTAATTATTATTGGAACAGTTATTGGTTTAATTGTTTATTTTAATGTAAGACAGACTCAAATTGATGTTGGTAATTTAGATAAAATTGTATTGAGCCAATCTAAGAAAGAAGCTACAATAACTTCTAAGGATAAAAAGACTTATACTTTAGATCTTGCTAGCACTAACACATACTCATATATGGTTACAACTAATGTATGAGATATTTATGCAGATGCTAAAAATGAGTCTTTGCCTGTGGTTTTGAGAGTTACTAACTACCCAAATGGGACCAATAATAATAATTATACAATGGCAGTTAATGGATATACATACACTACTAATGATGAATTTTTGACATGATTAACAACTTATACAACTGGTGGTTATTTTAGTTTTGAACCTTCACCTTTTCCATGATTTAGTTTAATTTCAATGCTATTGCCAATTGTTATCTTTATTATTTTGATTTTTTATTTTTCAAAATTATCAAAGATGCAAGCAGGTGGCCAAGAAGGATTATTTGGTATTGGTAAATCTGGTGCTCAGTTAGCAAAATCAAATGTTAAATTTAGTGATGTTGCTGGTATAAAAGAAGAAAAGGTTGAATTAAGTGAAATTGTTGATTATTTAAAAAGACCTCAAAAATATGCGGCAATGGGAGCTAGAACACCAAAAGGGGTAATTTTGTATGGTCCACCAGGGACTGGTAAGACATTATTAGCTAAAGCTGTAGCTGGAGAAGCTGGTGTTTCATTCTTACAAATATCTGGATCTCAATTCGAAGATATGTTAGTTGGTGTAGGTGCAAAGAGAGTTAGAGATTTATTCACTAAGGCAAGAAAATCAGCACCTGCAATCATCTTTATTGATGAAATTGATTCGGTTGCATCAAAGAGAGGTAAAAATGAATTTGGTGGAGGATTGGCTGATCAAACCATTAACCAATTACTTGCAGAAATGGATGGGTTTAATACGACTACTGGTATAGTAGTTATTGCAGCTACTAATAGATTAGATGTTTTAGATGATGCAATCTTAAGACCAGGAAGATTTGATAGACAAATTCAAGTTACTTTACCAGACATAAAAGAAAGAGAAGAAATTTTAAAAATTCATTCTAGAAATAAGAATGTATCAAAGAAAGTTTCCTTATATGATATAGCAAGAAGAACTCCAGGTTTTTCAGGTGCACAACTTGAAAATGTATTAAATGAAGCAACCTTATTAGCTGTTAGAGGGGACAAGACTACAATTGGCATGGAAGAAATTGATGAAGCAATTGATAGAGTTATTGGTGGTCCAGCAAAGAAATCTAAAATAGTTTCAAAAGAAGAAAAGAAATTAATTGCATATCATGAAGCTGGTCATGCATTAGTTGGGTTATATTCTCCTGGTAGTGATGTGGTTCAAAAAATCACCATCATTCCTAGAGGTTCAGCTGCAGGATATACAATGCAAACTCCTGAAGATATAGAAAAGAATATCCAATCAAAAGAAGATTTATTGAATAATATTAGAATGACTCTTGGTGGTCGTGCTGCTGAAGAAATTGTTTTTGGTAAAGATAAAATTACAACTGGTGCTTCTAATGATTTATATAAAGTAACTAATATAGTACGAGCTATGGTTACTCAATTAGGTATGTCAGATGTTGGTATGACCCAATTCTTCCCTTCTGAAGGATTTGTTAACCCTTATCAACAACAAAAACTATTCTCAGATAAGAAACAACAAGAGATTGATAATAAGATTGAAGAAATCATTGAAAATGAATTTAACAACGCAAAGAAAATTATTTCTAAGAATAGAAAGGAATTAGATTTAATTGTTGAAACCCTATTAATTCTAGAAACAATTGTTAAAGATCAAATTGATTATATCCACAAATACAAAAAGATGCCAGAAGAAGCAATTACATTAAAGAAAAAAATTAAAGAAGATGAAAATAGAGCAAAGCATGCTATTGATAAAATAGTAGATGATAAAAAAGATGTAATTAATGACACAAAATTAAGCGTTGATTCTAGTGATTCAAATAACAAAGATAATGATAATAATGATAATATTTCATGAGATAATTCTCATTTTGTTAAGAAAAAATAAACTATTGTTTAAAATGTTGTCCTAATATAAATAGAAACATTTTGAAGGAGAACTATGGAAACTATTCCTAACATGAGAAAAATTATTAAGTATTTTACATATAAATACTCAGGAAATTGAGAAGAAATTTATAAAGCAATTAAAAGCAAGGAACAAATTCACCCATTAAGTTTATTGGAAAATGAAGAAAATTTAGATAAGCAATTAGGTTACATATCAATAATAGATGATGATTATCCTGAAAATTTTAAAAAGATTTATATGCCACCAATGAGTATTTTCTTTTTTGGTGACAAAAAATTACTAAATGAAAAAATAATAATATCAATTTGAGGAAAATATAAAAATGATGAATTAATTGAATTCAATGATAAAACAAATAATATTTATGCAATTAAATTTAATAATGATTATGAGAGAATTAAGAAGATTTCTCAGAATGGAATACCATTGATTATTGTTGATGAGGATAAACCAACAATAGAAAAAATTAACTTTTTAAAAAATATCAATAATTTTTGTTATATTAGTGAATATCCATTAGATATTGATAAGATTTCAAAATCAGAGGAACAAGTTTTTGAGCGTTTATTGCTTGGTGTAAGTAATTATTCAATATTTTTTAATTATGATGAAGTTGAATATAAAAACTTTATTAAAATCCATAATTTTGAACAAAGAAATAAATATTTTTATAAAACAAACAATGAAATTTTAGAGAAGGAATCAAAATGCAATATTTTAAATAATGTTTATGGATTAGATGTAAAGAATAAGAAAATTACTAATTAATTTTAATTATTATTTAAAATTAATTCTTTTGATTTATAATATATTAGGTAATTTTTTAAGATAAATTGCTTTAATAACAAAAAAATAATTTTTAAAAAATTTAATATATAAATATATTATTTTCAAATCTCATATAGTTAAAATAATATCTTATATAATGTATTATAAATCGAGGACAAATGAAATTAGTTATTGTAGAGTCTTATAACAAAATTAAATCTATTAAAAAGTTTTTAGGCAATGATTATGAAGTTGTTGCTTCTGGTGGTCATGTTTGTGAACTTAAAAAAACTGGATATGGTTTTAATAAAGAAACCATGATGCCAATTTGGGAGCTTTATACTGATAAAGGTAAGAATGGAAATGTTGAAAAAATTGTTGCTCAAATCAAATCATATGCTAAGGATGCAGATCAAATATATTTAGCAACTGACCCCGATCGTGAAGGAGAAGCTATATCTTGACACTTGTATGATCTTTTTGATAAAAAATGCCAAAATAAATGTCAACGTATAACATTCAATGAAATTACAAAAAAGGCTATTGATAATGCTATTAGCAATCCAAGATCGATTGATTTAAATTTAGTGCATTCACAATGAGCAAGAAGAATTTTAGATAGAATTGTTGGATATGGTTTATCTTCATTAGTAAATTCTAGATTAAATGCTATAAGTGCAGGTAGAGTTCAATCTGTTGCACTTTTATTCATTGTAGAAAGATATTTACAAATTCAAAATTTTGTTCCTGAATATTGATGAACTATCAAAACAAAACTGAAGGGTAAAGAAAAATCGGGAATTGATATATTTTTAAGATCAACTTCTTTTGAATGTGAAACATATGGAGCTAAAAGTGCTGCTGAGTTTTACTTTGCTAAAGAAGAGGATGCTAATAAATGCTTGGATTTATTGGGTGATAAGTATAAAGTCTATAAAATTGATGAACCTCAATTAACGAATTCAAAAGCATATGTACCATTTCAAACTGATACATTACTAACAGCAGCATATACACAACTTGGTTGATCAACCAATAGAACTCAATCTGTTGCACAAGATTTATATAATGGAATAAATATTGATGGTGTTGTTACTTCTTTAATTTCATATCCAAGAACTGATACAAATAGATTAAATGTTGATTTTATTTCTGCAACTCGTGAATATATCAAGAAAGAATATGGTAATGAATATGTGTCAATGAATGTTAAAGATGCAAGTACTGGTCCATTAGTTCAAGGAGCACATGAAGGTATTAGACCGATTGATATAACTTTAACTCCTAAACAATTAGAAGGTAGAGTAAATGAAAAAAATGCTAATGATTTAATAAAATTATATACACTTATTTGAACAAGAACTGTTTCTTCTTTTATGAAAACTCCAATATATAAGGAACACATTATTAGATTTATTAATAATGGTCAAAAATTTTATACATCATACAAACGATTACATTTTAAGGGTTATTATGTAATTCCACATTGAGATAAGAAAAACATAGATCCAAATATCGATTTATCTTATCTTAAGGAGGGAGATGAGTTAGTTGAATTTGAGAAGGCTCAAATTCAAAAACATGAATCAAAACCAAAACCACTATTTAATGAAGGTTCATTGGTTAAAGAATTAAAAAAATCTGGTGTTGGTAGACCATCTACATACTCTACAATGGTTAACATTGTTAAAAAAAGAGGTTATGTTGAACCAGGTAAAGAATTATCACCAACTAAAATTGGTATTTCTTTAATTGAAAATTTAACTAAAGAATTTTCAGATTTTATTTCAAAAGAATTTACAGCTAAAATGGAATCTGAACTAGATGACATTGCTGACGGAAAAGAAGATTGAAACAAATGAATTAGATTATTCAAAGGAAAGTTTGATGTTGCGTTACAAGATGCTAAACAAAATATGAAAAAAACTCCTGACGAACTTGTGGGTAGAAAGTGTCCAAAGTGTGAAAGAGAACTAATATATTGTATAAATAGACGTGATAGATCTCGATTTATTGGATGTAGTGGTTTTAATGAAGGATGTAGATATACTGAATCGTTAAAAGAAAAAGCTCCTCCAGTTATGTTGGATGAAAAATGTCCAGAATGTGGAATGACTTTGGTTGAACGTAGAAGCAACAAGAAAAATGAACCATTTATTGCTTGTACTGGATTTCCTAAGTGTAAGTATACTAGATCTATTAAGAAAGAAAAAAACCAATAATAAAGCATAGTTTTTATTACTTTGCATAGTTTTAATGCTTTATTATCATTTTTTTATATTGTTGTTTGGTAAATTTAGATAAGATTTGTTTTTTCTTTTGTTTTTAAAAAATAAAAAAAATTAGTCTCATATTTAATATGAGACTACTTCTATCTATGCAAGAAATGAATCTTAAATTATGATATACTTAATATGTAATACTCCACACAAATAGAGAATTACATCAAGAATCAAGAAAGGCAATATATGAATTTTATAGACAATCAATTAAATTATTTTACAAAGAAGAATGAAAATAGTATTTTAATTAGTAATGAAGAACTTTATGCTTATTTACTAAGTAGAGAAGCAGCCGGTGAAATGATTTCTTATGAAGAAATTAAGTGAATTATTTCATTGGTTCAACAAAATACAATTATTCAGACTTCATGATCAATGAGACGTGAAGGTATGTGAAATGAAAGAGAAAGATGATTAGTATCTATTCAAGAAGGTCATTTATTACTTGATTGAAAAAGAATGGAAGAAACAATGAAAGATAAACTTGAGTTGTTATTCAATGAAAATATTTATCATCAAGAATTAAAACCTACTTGAAAATTAAATTCTTTTATTGGCTTGTTATTAAATACTGGTGAAACTTTTGAGGACAACACTTACTTACTTTATGATTTATTTATTAGAAGAAATAAAGATGAAGATCATATGCAAGTTCGTAAATTGTTACAGGATTATTGTGTTGCTGTTAAAAAACATGTTGGTACATATAGAGCAACAATTAATGGTCAATTCATTGATTATCGTGAATTTGATAATGAAATTGAAGGAAACCAAGCTACACAAATTAATGCTGAGGTAAAACAAGCTACTACCAAATAATAATTTTAATTTTACTCAATAATATTTATGTATAACCTAGTCAAAAACCACTGTCTATATGATGGTGATTTTTGATTTTATTTTAGAATAGATAAAAGTTTTTCAATTGATGCATGAGCAATATTAAAACGGTTGTAATTTCTCCCCGTGTCTTTTTGTACTATTTGATATACATAAGTTTTATCAACAATTGTGATACCTACATAATATAAACATGTTGGTTTATTTTCAATAACGTTTGATGATGAATTACCAGTAATTGATATGCAAATATCAGTATTTAAAATTTTATTTGTGTTTTTGCTCATTTCAATAGCAACTTGTTCACTTACAGCTCCATAAAGATTAATAAATTCAGGATTAACCTTAGCAATATTAATTTTAGATTCATTACTATATGTTATTAAAGCACCCTTAAAGACTTTACTTGCTCCTTCAATATCACAAAAAAAAGAACTCAATGCACCTGCACTAGCTGATTCACAAAAAGAGATAGTAAGATTTTTTTTTAATAAAAATTCAAATAATTCAACATTTATATTTTTCATAATTTATTTGCTATAATTTTAATATATAAAAATGTTTTAGTAAAATGGATTATTCACTCTCGATTATTTGACAATCAATAGTTTTAATAATTTTAATTTTTTTGTCAGCTTATTTTTCAGCTTTTGAGGCTGCTATATCATCGTTAAATAAATTTCAATTAGAATCATATTACAAAAAGAAAAAAAATGAAAAAGGTTACAAATCAATTTTATATTTATTAGATAATTTTCAAATGACAATTTCTACAATATTAGCTGGAAACAATTTAGTTGCTGTGGCTACAGCAACAGTATCAACATTATTTTTTACAAATATTTGTTTAAATTATGGTGTTTCCAATGCTGAATCAATGGCTGTTGGTTTATCTACGGGTATTGTGACAGTTTTACTATTAATATTTGGAGAGTTTTTACCTAAATCATTTGCTAGAAAACATAATATTCTTTTTTTAATCAAAACATATTATATTGGTTTATTTTTTTATTTTTTATTTTGACCAATAAGTTGATGTTTAAATTTAGTAACAAGAAAAAATAAGGATAATAGCATCACAGAAGATGATCTTCATTCACTTGTAAATGTTATTAATAAAGAAGGCGTTTTAGGTAGTAGAGAAGCTAATCTTGTTAAGAATGCTATTAGATTTGATGATACTAAAGTTATGCAAATAATGAAAAAAGAAAATTTAATAGAAGTCATTCACCTTGGAATGAAAAAAAATGTGATTGCTAAAAAATTTATCAATAAGCAATATAGTCGTTTGCCTGTGGTTAAAAATAATAAATATATTGGGTTATTAACATCAAAATCGTTTTTTTATAATTTATATTTGCATGGTAATAAATTTGACATTGAATCATTAATTCAACCAATAATATCAGTTAGTCAATACACAACCTTAGATTTACTATTACAAAAAATGCAAGTTAATCAATGTCATATGGCTATAATCAAAAAAACTAATGACTCATCAAAAATTGTTGGTTTTGTGACATTAGAAAATGTTTTGGAGTATTTGGTTGGTGATATTTTTGATGAACATGATGGTAAAAGACATGTTGCTAAAATTAATGATTTTACATATAGAGTCGATGAAAGCACTAAAGCAAGTGATTTTTTTGATGAGTATTTTTCTATTTCTATTGATTTTAGTGGAACAATGGGTGAATGGATTAAACATGAATTCAATATAAAAAAAATAAAAAAGAATACAAAAAGAGAAAATTCTTTATGAAAAATTTCTACAGAGTATAATAGAAAACAAAATAACTATTTAATAATAATAGAAAAAAAATAAATTTAATTTTGATATAATTTAATATATGGATGCTGCAAAAGAATTTCAAAGAATTTGAACTTTTTCAAAAAAAATAAAATTCACTACATTAGTTAGTGCTTTTTGTTTTGTGTTGTTTATTGTTTGAGTTGTATGTGGTGTTGTTTTAAAAGATAGAAATCAAGATAAATCAACTATAGAAATTATAGCAATAGTTATGATTGTGGTAGGTGTTATCTTTTTATTTTCATATTTTATTACCAATATCGTTAATGTATTTTGAACAATGTCATTACATCTGGTTGGGGTCAATCCAATGAAGAAGATTTTGTTTATGTTATTAAATACATTATTGATTGTTTTTTGTTATCTATTGATTAAAAATTTTGTTAAATCTTGTAGATCTGTTGATGATTATCAGGTTTTGTTAAATAATAAAGCTAAGAACAATGCTAAAACTCAACAAAGTACAAATGTTAATCAGATTAATAATATGCCTAATTCGTCTCAACAACAATATAATCAGGGTGTTATAAATCAAATGCCACAACAAGATCAACAAAATTTTACTAATCAAAATGATCAGCAATTTGATAACTCTTATTATCAACAATACCAACAACCAAGTGTTACTCCGCCTTCATGACCTTATTCTCAACAACCTACTACCAATGAATCTTATCCTAGTCAACAAGTTGGTACAACTTCTAAAATTCCACCAATATGAAATGGTTCACTTGAGTCTTCGAATGAGGTAATAAATTCTACCAATAATCAGAATGATACAAATAGTGGTAATATAGATAACACTAACTCACAGTCAAAATAATCTATTATTTAGTTGAATTTTTTCAAAAATATAGTAGTATTATACTAGTGATTATTTTGGGCAAAAGCCTGAAATAATTTTTATTTATTTTATAGAAAGAGGTTAGAATGGTAAAACCAAATAAACAATTAATTGAATACATTAAAGATGTAGCTAGTTCATATCAAGTTTCACAAGCAAAAGTTGGTGAATTACTTTCTGAATCAATCATTAAGGTGTTATCAAAGTATTTTATTGAGAGAGTTTTTTATGTAGATGTTAACTTGGAAAATGGACAAATATCTACTAAAGTAAAATATGTTGTAGTTGATAATTTGCCTGATGATCAATATGATGATTTTAATGAAATAACTTTAGATGAATCAAAAAAATATGGTGATTTTAAAATTGGTGATCAATGTTTAGTTGATTTTGATATTTTTAATGAAAACAATTTACCAAAACAACAAATTAATCAAATTTTGCAATTGTTTAAACAAAAACTTAATGAAATAAACAATATTAAAGTATATACTTCTTGATCACCAAGGATTGGTACTATTATTAACGCTGAAGTAGAAAAGCACGATGAAAAAAAGGGTTTCTATATTATTAATCTTGAAAATAATGATTTTGGTTTCTTGTCTCAAAAAGAATGTATCCCAGGTGAAGAATTGAAACCAGGTAAAAAATATCAATTTTTAATTAAAGATGTTAAAGAACATTCAAAAGGTTGACCTATTATTCTATCTAGATCTGATGCACAATTTGTTGAAAAACTTTTATTCCAAGAAATTCCTGAGATTTCTACTGGAGAAATTAAAATTAATAATATAAAAAGAATCCCTGGTTTTAAAACTAAGATAGCAGTTTCTTCTACAACAGATTCTACATTTGATCCAGCTGCTATTATTGTTGGTGCTAAAGGTTCAAGAATTAAAAATTTAAGTTCATTGTTGAATAATGAAAAAATTGAGGTTATTAGATATAGTGAGGACTTCAAACAATTTTTACTTAATGTATGTGGTACTAACAACTTAGTTGGTTATAAAATTATTCTTCCAAAAACTAAGGAACCTGAAAATAGCGAGACTAAACAAAGAGAAGATAACACTGATAATAAACCGCATGTTACACTTGTTGTAAATGAATCTGTACTTCCTGTAATTATCGGTAAAAAAGGTTTTAATATTAAATTAATTGCAATGATGTTAAATTGTAGTATTGATATCAATACCGTTCAACAAGCAAGTGATATTGGTTTAGATTATGAAAAGGTTATTAATACATCAACTACTTTCACTAAGACAAAAGTACCAAGTGCAAAACCAATGTCTAAGCAATTTCAATACTCAAATAAAAATCAAATCAAAATGACACAATCAAATGATGATTTGTTAGATGATATTTCGAATTTAACTAATGAAGAAATAGAACGTTTATACAATGTTAATATCGATACAACTAAAACTGCATTATCTAATGAAAAAGATGATAATAGTGGAATGTTATCTGACTATGAAGATTTAGGTCTAGAAGATGCTTTTGCAGATGAAATAGCTAATGCAATGAACGATGAGAAAACAAATAAGTAATTCTAGAACTTGCATTTTTACAAAACAAAAACATGTTCGTGAAGAATTAATTAGATTAGTTATTAAGAATGATACTCTATGCATAGATAAAAATAATTCATTACAAGGCAGAGGTTTTTACATTGTTAAAAATAAAGAAATTATTGATAGAATAATAAGTGTTAATTTTTTAAGTAAAAAATTTAAAATTGAAATAAAGAAGGAATTTTATGAAGAATTAATTAATTTAGCTTAGGAGGTATTAATGAGACATGATAAAAATGTTAAATCAAAAAAGAAAAAAGATGATCGTGTTCAAGTTAGTATTAAAGATCAACTAAAGCATGTAGATATTGGTGTTCATAATGGTGTATTTGTTTTTACAGATCCTCTAACATTAGGTGAGTTGGCTAAAAAAATTAATAAAAATGCCTCTGAAATTATCAAATTCTTTTTCTTAAAAGGAATAATGTTAACTATTAATGATATTTTAAGTATTGAACAAATTGGTGAGATTTGTTTAGAAAATAATTTAGATTTCAAAATTGAAAAAAATATTAGTGTTGAAAATATTCTAGATAATATTTCTTTTGATGATGATAAAAAAGATTTAAAAAAAAGACCACCAGTTGTTACAATAATGGGACATGTTGATCATGGTAAAACTACTTTGTTAGATAAAATTCGTAAATCTTCAATAGTTTCAACTGAAGCTGGTGGTATCACACAACATATAGGTGCCTATCAAATTGAAAGAAATAATAGCATTATAACTTTTATTGATACTCCTGGACACGAGGCTTTTAGTGAAATGAGAGCTAGGGGAGCTAATATTACTGATATAGTTATCCTAGTAGTTGCAGCTGATGATGGTATAAAACCTCAAACTGAAGAAGCAATTGCACATGCAAAACATGCTAATGTACCAATTATTGTTTTTGTTAATAAAATTGATAAGGATGGAGCAAATATTGATAAAGTAATTGCTCAATTATCAGAACATGACCTTGTTGTTGAAGAATGAGGTGGTTCAACTATCATGATAAAAGGTTCTGCTTTGACAGGTCAAGGTATTGATAATCTACTTGATGCTATTAATTTAACAGCTGAAATGCTAGAATTAAAAGCTAATCCAAATCGTCTAGCATATGGTACTGTTATTGAAGCTAATCTTGATAAGGGTTTAGGTCCAACAGCTACTGTTCTTGTTCAAAATGGAACTTTACAAAAAACAGATTATATTGTAGTTGGTTCAACATATGGAAGAATTAGATTATTGCTAAATGATCATAAGAGGGAAATTAATTTAGCTACTCCTGCAACACCAGTATTAATAATTGGGTTAGAAGATGTTCCTTTATCTGGAGAAAAATTCTTAGCACTACGAGATGAAAAAGAAGCAAAAACAATTGCTACTAAAGTTAGACAAAAGAAAATTAAAGAAGAACAATTTAAACATGTTAATTCTAATATTAGAGAAAGAATAGCGAGTGGAGAAATAAAAAATGTGAATGTCATTATTAGAGCTGATGTTCATGGTTCTAGTGAGGCGATTAGAGGTATGATTGATAAACTTGTTGTTGATGGTGCAAATTTGACTATTATTAAATCAAGCATTGGTGGTATTACAGAATCTGATATTAGGTTGGCGCAAACATCAAATGCAATTATAATTGGTTTTAATGTTAGAGCATCAAGAAATATTACTGAATTAGCTAATAGTGTTAATGTTATGATAAATTATTTTGATGTTATTTATAAACTTAAGGAAGAATTAATTTCGATTTTAAAAGGTTCATTGGATCCGATATATGAAGAAAAAACAATTGGAGAATTTCAAGTATTACAAACTTGAAAACATAGTGAAGTTGGAACTATTGCTGGTGGCAAAATTATTTTTGGTAAAGCTACAAGAAAATCTAAATGTAGAGTCATAAGAGATGGAATAATTTTATATAAATCAGAAATTGCCTCATTAAAGCATCAAAAGGATGAAATTAAGGAATGTGGTGAAGGTAAAGAATGTGGTATGGTTATTAGAAATTTTAATGATATCAAAGAGAATGACATAATTGAATTATTTGAGGAAATTCAAAAGGTTATTTAAATGAAAATTGATTTACATTTACACACAGAATATTCTCAACAAAATGGTGATAGTATAAAATGATTAGACATTAAAAAAGTTTTAAAGATATTAATTTCACATGGAATTAAAATTGCTTCATTCACAGATCATAACACTTTTAAGGCAGAATTTTATTCACAAGCAAAACAACTTGCAGATACAGGTGGATTATTATTACTTCCAGGAATAGAAGTTAATGTTGTTAGAACAAATGGAATTATTGCCCACATGTTAATTATTTTTAGTAATGAATTATCACACGAACAGTTATTAGAAATAGAAGAAATTTCAAAAACTATTTTTAAAAACGGAATAAGTATTAAAACTATTAATAATTTGTTTGATAAATTTAAAACTATTAGAATTATACATATAGGAAAAAGCGAGTGTTTTGGAATTGAAGATCTTCAACATTTGTCTTATGATGCGA
The DNA here is from genome assembly GCA_949288005.1 of uncultured Mycoplasmataceae bacterium. GTDB lineage: Bacteria > Bacillota_I > Bacilli_A > Mycoplasmatales > Mycoplasmoidaceae > Mycoplasma_L. The sequence continues at coordinate 15,377 of CASEIK010000037.1, forward strand.
TTGAGATTACAAACTATAATCATCCCAATTATTTGAAATTTATAAAAAATAACCTAAACTCATCAATTGTAGCTTTTTCTGATACTCACATATGGGATAACTACCCTCAAATTAATCAATTAGTGACTAATATTGATGATTTAGATCAAGCAAATTTTGATGGTTTAAAAAAATGTTTGTCGCAAAACAAAAATTATACAATATATATGAGGTAGCATGATTCAAAGAATTGAGTTTACAAAAACCACTAGTTTAAATGAAGAAATTGTATCTGTTGAATTTGATAAAGGTGTAAACGTTATCATTGGCCCTAAGGGTGGTGGTAAATCGACTTTATTTGATTTGCTAGCAACTTTACAAAAAGGTTACATTTCAAAAAATGTGATTGATGCACTTAAGTCATTTAATTTAGAATTTTCAAGAGCTATTAAATTCGGTGGAGAAGAGATTTATTTTAATCAGTTAACAGTTAAAACTACTACACAAAAAGAAAATGATTTTAAAAATAGAAATGATGTTATATTTCAAGATGATCCTATTAAAAAAAACATAAATACTGTAGATGAAATCAACAAACAAAAAATAGAACATGCTAAAAATGTTATTAAAGAGAATTGTGAAAACATTCTTCCATTAATTAAAAGGATTGAATCGTTTTATTTACAAATAAAAGAATTTAACAATATTAGCAATAATAGCAATATACCATGATCTAACACTTTTAACTTTAAAAAATCAGATAGAGAAATTAATATTATTTCCAAAGCAAATTATAGTTCATTGTCTATTGTTAATAATTTGAACAATGAGATTAGCAATATTGAAAGAATTATTGAACGTTCTAAAAATTATAATACCAAATTAAATAGTGATTTTATGGCTTTTAATTTTGATAAACCTTTTTATAATGATGACATGAAGGATTTATTCTCTAAAAAATTAGAAAAACTTATTGGTGAGAATAATGAATTAATTAAGTTTATGAATATACAATTATCTAAACTACAAAAAATTAAAAGAGTAATAACTACATTTGAAAAAGTATATAACAAAAAAATTGAAGAAATAAAAGAGAAAGATTATGAAATTCAAGGATTAATATCTTTTGAAAAAAAATCAAGAGATTATTTTGTCAAATTCGCTAAATATATTTTTAATATTCAAAAAAACTTTAAATCATTAATGATTATTAAAAATGTTATACCAATTGCTGATTCATCTCAAACTAATAATATGCTTTCATATAAAGCAGAAGGACAATTAGTTATTGATGATGATTTAATGTATGATTTGTTAAAACAAGTTTTATATACACCTAAAAGATCTAGTAATGAAATCTCGAAATGAATTAGTGAGAATTCAAATAATGAAAATGGTTTAAAAGATTTTAACATAGATAAGTTATATAAAATACTTGCTAACAAAATTAAAGATACTGTTGTTGTATATGCTAATGGTGTTGTTTATGATAATTTGTCATTAGGTCAAAAATCAATTTATGGTATTAAATACAAATTCATTAATTCAAAGGATGAAATTTTATTTTTAGATCAGCCAGAAGATAATTTAGATAATAACACAATTGCTGTTAATATTCTTGATATGATTAATTCAAAACAACAACAAGTTTTTATTGTCACTCACAATGCAAATATAGGTATTCTTACAAATCCATCTAAAATAATAGTTGCAGATTTAAATAACTCGAGTAATCAATATTATGAAGGGAAAATAGTTCGTGACGAAAATGGAGATACAGAGATATCTAAATATCTTGAAGGTGGTTTTAGTTTCTTAGAAAGTAGATATAAAATTGTAAAAGGAGAATAAAATGAAGGTTGTATTAAATTTTGAACAAGAAAATGAAATTAAAAGAGTTAATATAAGAGTAGGTAAATATTCGCTATTAATTTCTAAGGACTCACAAAAATGAAATCAAGATGGAATTAATGAATTTTTAATTAATATTGCTTCTTCTTTGCCAGAAGGTGAAAAATTTGAAATTGAGTTTGATAGTAATAATAATGATGAAATGTATAAATATATTTATACACTATTTGATGATTTCTGCAATGAATACAATAAATTAATTGATCAAGAATCTAATTAGCAAGCCTTCTTATTTTCTTGACATTAACTATATTGTATAATTAATAATATAGAGTTGAATTATGTATAAGGACACTAATTTTGTTGTTGTAACATCTAATCTAAAGGTTAAATGCTTTGGTTTGATTTCTATTTCAACCCTTTACTTTGTTGCAATTAAAAATGGCGCTTTTTATGTTTTGAACACCTCAATATATAAAATTTTTCTTAGCAAATTTGTTAAATTGATTTCTATTTTAGATGAATTAAATGATTTTGAATCATTTGATTTGACTTTAAATGACAATAATAATTTACTTGAATTATCTTATGATAAGAAATTAAAATTATTCACCAATAAGTTAACTAGTTCATTGAATTTGACGTATCAATGATTTTATCATTATGAAAATCAGTGATATAAAATTGATTGCAATTCTAATTCTTTAGATATCATACCTCCTGTAGATGATACATTTTCTATTAAGTTAGTGGCATATACATCGATAGATGGTGTAGATTTAAAAAAAGAATCAAATATTGTTAATGTAATAGTATATGGACCAAATATTGAAGTGTTCTTAAATGATGAATACACTTTTACTAAAGGTGATGACATATTTGTTGTTCCAAGAATTATAAATATGGATTTATATAAGGATGAGATTAAATTTAAGTGAGTTTATTTGCAAAACAATGAGTGATTACCATTTGGTTTACAAAATACAAATAAACTTGAAATCTTTGATACACCATATAATACAAATTTATTAAGAATAAAATTGATTGTTAAAGTAAATAATTACACTTTTGAAAGTAATGAATCCACTATTAAAATTGCTACTATTGATACTATTATTCCTAATGAAATTAATATTTATGAAAACGATGTTGTAAAAATTAAACCATCAATTACTCTCATTAATTGTGATGCTAAGAATTTAAATTATCAATGACAATTATTTAATATTGAACATAATAAATGAGAAAACATTATTGGTGAAACAAATTTAATTTTGAAATTCAAGGCAAATATTAATGCAAATAAAAATAAATATAGATTGAAAATAGTTAATAATTCTAATGAATTTATTTCAAACATTTCTACTGTTATAGTTAAAGAAAATAATATCAAAATATCAAGAGTAAAATCATCATACAATATTAAAGAAGGTGCAACACTTTCTATTGTTCCAGAATTGTTGATCGAAAATGGAAGTATTATGAATGCTCATTATAAATGACAATTTAGAGACGGCAATGATTGAGTTGATGTTGATAATCAAACTGGAAAAAATTTATTAATAAATTTGGTACCAATCGAATTAAGCGGAACTATTTTTAGATTACTAGTTGATATTAATGGTAAAATTTCTTCAATTGAAACGACTTTATTTGTTTCTCCATTGGCTTATATTTCAATTTCACTTGAACAAAATGAGTTTGATTTTTCTTTAAATTCAAATTTGAAAATTTCTCCATTAGTAATTTTTGAGAATTGTAATGAAACAGATATTGTTTATCAATGAATGATTAGATATGAAAATGGAGGATGACAAAATATTAAAGGAGCAATTAATAAAGAATTAGTTCTAGATTGTAATGATAAAAATTTGAATAATGCTTTTGTTAAATTAGTAGCTTGAGCTGATGGTAGATATTTTGAATCTAATTTATCTAAATTAATTTTCCAATCAATTAATTTAGAATTAAATGATCATTATGAAGTGGTTGAAAAAAATAATTTACTAATCATTCCAAATGCAATTGATTTAATTAATATAAATGAAAATGATGTAGTATTTGAATGAGAATCAAAACTATCAAATGGTGAATGAATACATTTAAGTTATGAACCAGATTTGTTATTAGAAAAAGTTAATTATGATTTTAATTTTTTAAAAATTAGATTTAAAGCAATATTAAAAAATAGTGATTTAGTTTATTATTCAAATGAAGCAACAGTTTTAGTTAAAGAAAATGATATTTCAATTATGTTAGATAATGATTACTTTTTTAAAGAAGGTGATGAATTTATTATTAAGCCAAGCATCAAATATGTTAATGATGATCAACAAAAAGTTTGTTCATATCAATGACAATATAAAAACCAAAATGGAGAATGGGTAGATTCTGATGAGTACAAGGAAAAAGAAATTGCATTGGATTACACTTCTTTAAAATGAGATGATATTTTCATTAGATTAGTAGTTAGTTGTTTAGGTAAGCAATTTTATTCAAATAAAAGTTTAGTTCATGTTAGTCCTTCTGGTTCAGTAAAGATTACATTTAATGAATATGAAAAAAGTGTTTCAAATTATAGTAATTTCTCAATAACTCCTACCATTGAACTTTGTGATGTTAATGATGAAGAAAACATTAGATATCAATGACAATTTAAGTATATGAACAATAGCAAATGAACTAATATAAATAATCAAAATGACAAAACACTAATTTTAAATAATTTTGTATCAGATAATAATGCTCCATTTGATTTAAGATTAACTGCAATAATTGACAAAAAATTATTTATATCAAAATCAATTAGAGTAAAAATTATCGATTAATATGGATAAAATTTTTGTTATTAATAAACCAAAAAATTATACTTCAAATGATGTAATTAAAAAAATCAAATATGCCTTAAAGCTTAAAAAAATTGGACACGGTGGAACTCTTGACCCTTTAGCAACTGGTGTATTAATAATTGGTATTGATGAATCTACTAAATTATTGAATAATCATTTGAATTCAGTTAAAGAATACATTTGTGAGATAGAATTTGGTTATCAAACAACAACATTTGATTTAGAAGGTCAAATTACTAATTATTCTAATATAGTTGATATTAAATTATCTGATATAATTGAAGCACTAGATAAATTAAAAAAAGAATATTTTCAAACTCCGCCTTTATTTAGTGCAATTAAAAAAAATGGAAAACCATTATATGAATATGCTAGAAAAAATATTAATGTTGAAATAGAACCACGTAAAGTTGAATTACTATCATATGAAATTTTAAATTACAAATCTAATGTTTTGACACTAAAAATAAAAGTATCTAAAGGCTTTTATGTAAGATCATTAGCTAATGATTTAGCAAGTATGTTGAATACATATGGAACATTAATTAAATTAACTAGAACAGCTAGTGGAAATTATTCTATAAGAAATGCTTATTCAATCGATGAATTTATAGAAATGTATAAGAAGAATCATTTGATATAATTATAATTGTATGACTAAGGTTAAATTCATTAAAGAAAATAGCTTAAATAGAAAAAAAGTTATAATTGGCTTTTTTGACCTTATACATAAAGGACATCTTAAGCTATTTAATAATAATCTTGATGCTGTTGTTTTAATTTTTGTTAATGTACCTAGTAAAAAAAATAATATTAACTCAGTGGAAAGAAGAATTGAAAATCTTAAAAAAATAGGGTTTAGAAAAATTTTTGTTTATGATGTAAGACAAAATATTAAAGCTTATGAATTTTATAAGCGTTATTTAACAAAAGTTAAGTTAATTATTTCTGGTGATGATTGTCGTATTGGTTGTGATAAAAGATTGATTAGTGAAATTATTCCAGCTAGAAAGTTAATGTTAGTTGAAAGAAATAGTGTTTATTCAACAACTAGAATAAAGGAATGATTAATGAATGGTTATATTGAAAGAGCGAACGAAAGCTTACATTTTCCTTTAACAATTAAAAAAATTGTAAATTATGGTAATCAATTTGGTAAGGTTATTGGTTATAGAACGATTAATTTTAATTTAAGACAAAACTTCCCATTAAAAAAAGGTGTATATTTATCTTATGCATATATTAATAAAAAAAAGTATCGATCTTTAAGTTTTTGAGGTGTTTCATCAAATTCAAAAAATGACATAGCAATTTTTGAGACTCATGTATTAAATTTTGATAAAAATGTTTATGGCAAAATTGTCACAGTCGAACCAATAGAATTTTTAGCTGAACCAAAGAAGGTTGATTCAATAAATGAATTAAAAGAATTGATAGCTTCATATGTTAGAATTTGAGCTAAATATGAATAGATACTTACTTCTTTTTATTTTTTTTCTTGATTAGCATATCATAAATATCATCAAGTGATTCTAAATCATTTGATTTCTTAGTTGAGCTACAATCGAACCCTTCATTTTTTGTGTATTTAGGTAGAATATGAAAATGAAAATGATTAACCTCTTGACCAGCAATACTTCCTTGGTTAGATAAATAATTAAAACCTCAAGGATCAAGTTTTTTACAGGCTTCAATATTTTTAGACACTTCCTTCACTAATTTAATAACACCAATTAAGTAATCATCATCACATGTACTAAGATCCAAACAATGTTTCTTTGGAATTACTAAAACATGCCCATTGGTAACAGGAGAAACATCTAAAAATGCAACTGCATATTCATTCTCAGCTACTATTTTTGCAGGAATTTCACCACTTATAATTTTACAAAAAATACATTCTTTTTTTTCCATAAGTTAATTAAAAAAATTTATTAATAGTGCAATTGTAGTTGCTAATAAAATAGAAGTAGTTAAAAAAAACATTCCAATAATAATTGTTTTTGATTTAAAAGCATTTTTATTGTTTTTTGTATCAATATGCTTGGAAATATCTATTAATTCAACTTTTTCTTTTTTTTGTTCATCCATTAATACACTATACCTTTATTACACTTTTACCATTGTAATAACCACATTCTCTACAAACTCTATGAGGTTGTTTTGCAACACCACAGTTTTTGCAAATAACAGTAGTATTAACATCTAGATGATGATGACTTCTTCTCATCCCTTTTCTAGATTTAGATACTCTTCTTTGTTGTACTGCCATAAAAACCTCTTTAAAATAATTTTATTACAATTTATTATTATATAATAAATTATTAATTTTTAATTTATTTTTGATTATTTGTAATTTATTAGTGAAACTTGTTATATTAATACAAAAAATGAATTAATTAAAAAAAATAATAATAACAAATATGTTATTATAATTAGGATATGACTCCACATAATATTGCAAAAAAAGATCAAATAGCAAAAGTTGTTTTGATGCCAGGTGATCCACTAAGAGCTAAGTTTATTGCTGAAAACTATTTAGA
>CASEIK010000038.1 GCA_949288005.1 uncultured Mycoplasmataceae bacterium
AATCTATAAATTTCTTATTTTTGCTTATTTTATTGAAAAAAATTTATAATTTTATAGAATTAAAAATAATGGAGAATAAATTAAATTTCATCTTATTTTTGAATTTTTAATTTATGGGTCATTTTCGCTATTTTTTAGCAAAGTTTAAATGTATAACTATTAATTATGAAAATAATTTTCATTCTAAATGTCTTTTGTTATGATTTTGATAACACTTAGAACTATTACACTTGTAAATAAAATCTATATAAACATCATTCATATATAATACCTGTGTATTAATTATGACTTTGTGTGCATATCTTAAAGTTATTCTAAATTTTCATTTGTATCATCATCTACATCCATATTTCTTTTTCATTTATGTCTAATAATTAACATTGCAATAATTAATAAAATTATAAATAACAAAGCAACACTTACAAAAATAACTATTGGAATTCAATTAACATTAGAATCCTTTTGTAAATCACTATTAGAATAATTAGAATTTAAAACATTATATGGATTATTGTTAGTTATAGAATCACCTGTAGTAGATTGAATTTTGATAGCACCTTGCTTAAGACTTACAGTACCAGTTTTGTTATTAATTGATATAAGGTTTTTGTCAATAGTAACCTTAATAGGGTCATAAATATTTGGTATTACTGATCCAAAGTCTAACTTTTTTCTATCAAGATATTCTTGAATTTTATTTTGTAAATAGGTAACCACTTCATCAGTTGGACTATCAATTGGAAGACTAATCTTAATGTTATTTAATTCAGATTGAGATAATATAGAATCAAAATTGATAGTAGTTTTTAAGAACACAGAGAAATCTTGAGTAATTGTATCTATAACAAGATTGCTATTATAACCTCTAAATTCAACACTAAAGATTACAGCATTGGTATTATTGCTATATGTTGATTTTTGACTAACAGATAAAACCGGATCAGTTATAGATTGTAAATTTTCAAAAAACTCAGATTCATTATTATTTAAGTATTGCTTCAATGAATCTACTGGGTTTAATGCTTGAGTTAAGCTATATTTGTCATTAGTTCAATCAGTAAAAAATTCACTAAAATCTTTAAATATTGATGAAAAATAACCATCATTATATGTAACAGAATTTATTTTTAAAGAAGTACTCGTTACTCCTGATGAATCTTTTAAATCAGTGATAATAAAATTAAATTGTTTAGTTTGCTCAACACTATCAACATATGCTGGTACAGTAACTGAAACATTAATTGATGTAGAAGATTGTTTTGTAAATGTTATATCAGTAACCTCTGATGAAGATATTGATGTTTTTGGTGTGTCATTAAATATTGTCAAATAATTTACTGATACAAAGGTCGCAACATCACTATTAGTAATTTCATATGATGCTAATGTTGCTAGGTTTGTTCCGATTGCAGAGACACTTTTTGATTTTAATTCAGTATTTTGAGCAACAAAACCAACAATTTTAAAACTAAATTGTTTATTGGCTTGACTACCATTTGTATATGCTGGAATAGTTATAGCAACTTGAATCTCGGTTGCTGAGTTTGCGTTAACAGCATCAACAACCACATTATCACTTGTTAATGGTGTAACTGGATTTTCAAAAATTTCATTTTGTTTAGTAACAACAAATTGTTTTACATCATCTTTTGAAACTTTGTAAGAAATTAAACCTTGCAAATTATCAGATGCTTGAATTCCAGACTGTGCAATTGTTGGTTTAATAATTGTAGATGTTGTTCTAAATCCAGAGAATATTACATCTTTAGAATATGGAGTTTGAGAGTTATTTTCAATTAATTCACCATTTTCATTAACATATGTTGTTAATTTTACAGTTACAGTTATAGTTCCATTATCTTCACTAACACGCTTATTTTCTACAATTATATTGCTATCAGTAAAACCAATTGGAATATTAGTAATAATCGTTTGTTTGTTATGAATGATGTATTGTTTTAAATCATCTTCAGTTACATCGTTAATACCTTTATCAGCTAAGTTACCAGTAATTGCAACACTATTAACAACACTAGTAGTTTTATTTGCTAGTTGATTTATTGTCAATCTAAATAGTTTGTTCTTGCTAACACCATTTTCAAATGCTGGAATTGTAACTTCAACACTAATTGACGTTGAATTATTGATAGTAACATTACCAATAGTGGTGTTGCTAGAAGTTAGTTTTTCTGGTAATAAATTAAATAGCTCATCTTGTTTTGCAATTATGTAATTTTGTACAATAGTATGATCTTTTTTAATTTCATAAGGTGCATATTGATTTATTGATGCATCTGCATTTATGCTTTCACTAACTAAATTTGTAGATTCATTAAATAGGTTTTTAATTTTAATTGTAAATGCTCGTTGGTTTATAGGGTTATATCAATCATCAACTAACCTTCCATTATTATATGAAGCTTTAACTGAAAATTTAAATTCAACTCAATTATCACCTTGATTCACTAATTCACCATAGTCATATCTACCACGTTCTATAGAAAATCAATCATCAGGATTTGTGGATTGATTATTTGTAGGTAAGTAGTCAAAAATCTTTTCCTTATTTTCATATAAGAATTTTTCAACAGCAATAACAGTAGGGTTAGAATTATCACCATTTATAGCATTAACAACATCAGAAACACTAAAATTTGCTAAATCTCCAGTTGCATTAATTCCATTATCAACTATATCTTGTTTTATTTTTGTATCCTTGTTTGTTAGATTAGAAATATTGATAGATCACTCTTTATTTTCTGTTCCAGCATCAGTAACTGATTGTACAGTAAATGAGATAGTACATGATGTTGAATTTGTTATATTTATATTTGAGGTGCTAAGTGTGATATTTTGTGTAGTTAAAGTGTTTGGTAAATAATCAAATAAATCATCTTGTTTATTTACAATGAATTGTTTAATTTTATCAACAGTCAATTCATATGGAGCTAGTCCATTTAAGGACTCAGTTTCTTGTGCGGTTCAATCTTGTTTTAACAAAACAGTGTTTTTAGCCTTAAAACCAGTGATTGTAAATTGAATATTAGTTAATTTTAAATTATCTACTTTAACACCATTTTCATTAAATCCTTTTGATATTGTTGGGTTTGATATAGTGATTGTTCTTGTATCATCATTTTTTTCAATATTTTCAAAGTTAGTTAAAGAACTCCCTTCTATATATCTATTGAAAAAAGTTCCAAAATTGTTGTTGATTAAATTTTTTATATCTTCATCAGAATATTGCGATGCCATTAATAATTTATTATCAGTTTCTATTGTTGCATTGTTTTTAGCCTCTGTTGATCATCCAAATTGAGCCTCATCAGATGTATTATTTGAATTTAAGGAAGAAATATTTGGGTAAATATTATCATATGTAAAGAATAAATCACCATATACATCATCATTCATTAAAGGAGTATATATTGGATATTTACTATTTTTCACATCCATTGGTGGATTTCACATACTAACTCTTTCATCTGGTCCATTTTGATTATCATTAGCACTATTAGCTATAGAAGTTGCATCAAACCCTTCACTCAAATCTCACCTATCCATTCTAAGCCTAATAACTCGATTTCTTTCTTTGTTTGAATATGTAGTGTAAAGAAGAGCACAAAATTTTTTTGTTTTTGTATTACTAATTATTCGTCCATTTCGAATGTCTCAATCAACATCATTTTGCAAGGAAATAGTTTTAGGAGTATGACCACTAGCATTTTCATTTGAAAATGAACCATATATAATTCGGCCATCAGTGGTTTTATTACCAATAGTGTTTATGAATGCATATTCATAATTATTATTAGATCCACTTGTTCATTCATCAATATATCCACCATTAATTGCTTCAGCACTAACAATTTCATCAACAAGTACACTTGCTAGACTTACTCTATATATAAGTTTATCAGCAAGAAGTTTGTAATTTTGAATATAAAGTAAAACGACATTTCCAGAAACCGGTCAATAAGTATCTATGACAACTGTTAATTTACCATTGTCCAAAATATGTGCACCAATCCCTAATATTGCATGATTGCTGTTATCATAATAATCACCATATATATTAAAATTGCGTTCTGTTCCAAATGTTCCATCATTGTTTATTCAAATATGAGTTGTTAATTTTCTTCTTGTATCCTTGTTAGTATTAAAGCAAGGAGTAATAATATATGAACTATCATTTGAATTTATTATTGGCACAACTGTAAAAGTATTAAGTTGAGTATTTGACATATTTATTGTACTCTCTACAAGTTTAGAATGAATTGACCCGTCACTTTCTTTTATAACTGAAATGACATAATTAGTTTTCACAGTGTGTCTTGATATTGCTATAAATGTCTCAGAATTAACATCATATGTTATACTAGATACTTGTCTATCATTTCCATTTGAAAGATCACCAACTTTTCCACTTAAAATTCCATCATCTCCTACTTGTCATTTTTGTTTACCAGTTATAGCATCAATATATACCAATCCACCATTTATTCTTGGAACTAAAATACCATTTTTTCCAGCTGCATAACCTTTTGCATTACCATCAGATACATAGAAATTACCATTATTACCAGATATAGGTGCATTAGAACTATCATCTACAATAAATTCACCATTTGCATATGAAGATTGAGGTTGAGAACTTTTATTCTTTGTAAGCTCTCTATCATTATTAACCTTAACATTTTCTATTGTATTATTAGTATTTAGTGTGTCACCAATGGGAACATTGTTTATGTTTTTAGTTTCACTACTTGCAAAATTTTGTGTCTGATATGAAATATTTAGATTTTTAGTACTAACTAATCCAAATGAGCTTGCTATTGCTATAAATCCAAAAAAAGAAACTGAAGCAAGCAATGTTTTTTTGATTTTTCTCATACAACCTCTCTTAAATTTTTTCTAATCTTGAATGTTTTTCTAAATTTTAGCATACTGATAAAAGACTTTTTTAATCCAAAAAATATACATATTAATTTAAATATGTATAATTATTTTAAATATATTATCATGATTAAAATATATACAATTTCTTTACTTTAAAAGAGATTTTCAATTTTAATTAATAAATCAAATATATTGAACTTCATTTTATAAGAGATATAACATTCTATATAAGTACTTTTTATTGTTTAAAATATATTGATATTTTATAGACTTATTGGACAAAACCAACTACATTATTATTATAGCATAATAATAAAAAAAGAAAACCAAAAAAAGCAAAAAATTTAAAATATTGCAATATTTTAATAAACAATGCAGAAAAAATTAATGCAAGAAAAAGATAAAATTATTAATATGAATTACTCCACAAATTGAAAAATAATTAAAGAAGATTACATGATGATCAAGAGAATTGAAGAACAATTTTTAAAACATTGCTCATCTATTATAAAGAAGAATGCAGATAATGCAGCTATCATTAATTCAGCACATAAAACTCAAAAGAAATTCTTTAATGTAAAGAAAATAGTTTATAAAGCTTATAAAGACAGAACAACTTACAGAAAAGTTTTTGATAATAAGATAAATAAAATACTTTTAAGAAGTGTTAAGAAATCTTCATTCTATGCTTTTATTAAAGAATTAAGAAAGATATGATACTTTGCACAAAACTTTAAAACATGAAGAGCTCATTCATTCACTTTTGATAATCTTTTGATACAACCAACAATACCTATTAATCCGTATAGAAAATATAGTATTGACGAAGAAAAAGATATTGCTGACTCTTACTATAACTATGATTTATGAATTATCAATAGAACCAATGTTTGATTATCACTTAGAAACCAATGTGATAAATATAAGAATTTATCATTATCAACAGTTTGCAAATATATTAATAATGATAAGAGATCATTAAAAGTAGCAAAAAGAAGCAAAACAAGACATCCTCTAAGAAAATGAGAAATAGATATTGGAAATATTCAATTAGACATTAAAGTAATTGGAAGAAAGGAAAACAAATTCAATAAATATCTTTATATTTTAGATGCTAAAGATGAACAATCTAAATTATATTGATGCAAATATCTACAGTATCAAACTAAAGAAGAAATATTATCAGGAGTTAATGAAATGATTAGACATTTTTCTGGATATGGAATAAAAATTAAAAGAATAAGAACTGATAACGCTATGGTTTTCAAGAAAACCAACATTGTTAAAACTGGTGAATTTGATAAGATATTAGAACAACATAATATAGTTCATGAGTTTATCCCATTAGGACAACCTGAATGTAATGGAGTGATTGAAAGACACCATAGAATATTAGATGAAGAGATAATTAGAAATATGTGAAAATGTGAAACTATTGAAGATTTTGTTAATATGCTAAAAGCATATGAATACTATTTTAATAATGAAAGATATCACTATTATTCATTTAAAACTAATAGAAAATTAGACTGTTATGATATTCCTATTAATTTTCTAAGAAAATGTTTATATGTTGAAGCTATGAAAGCTAATAAACGAATCAATTAAGAAATTAGATTGTTTCTAATCAATTTTTAATTTTTTCATAAAAATAAATGTCTTGGTTTTTATTATCAATTAATTTATTAGAAAATTGAGTTTTTAAATCTAAATAAGAAATGTTTTTTGCTTTCTTATAATCATTAATTCATTTTTCTTGACGACGATTTACTTTTAATAAGAATGATAATAATTGTTCATTAAATTGAAATCTTGATAAAAAATTATCATTAACTAATGAAGGAAAATTACCTATCTTGAATTTATTAATATATGAAGAAATAGTCAAATTGTTATCCTTAATTTTATCTATTAAAAAAGTAATAATTATTCTTTCAAAAATTTGCTTTGTATTTTGAATATATAATTCTTCTAATGTTCCATTAAATTCCTTCTTGTAAATATCTAAAATTAATTCTTGAGCTGACAATGAAACAATTGTATCTTTTTCATCATTTTTCTTTTCTACATTTTGAATAGAAATTAATTTATCATTATCTATTGTGTTGTTATTAATAGTTTCATTAATTTTATTTTCAGATTCTTGTTTCATTTTTTCATATTCTTTTATTGCTATTTCTTTTTCAATGTTTAAATTATCAATTTCTGATTCTATATAAATATTAATAAAATCAATATCTATTAAATATTCACTCACTTTTTTAATTAAAGGATTATATTTATTAACCATATTTTTAAACATTGAATCTATTAAATCATTAAAAGTAGGAATAGTTAATTTCTTATTTGCTGCTGTTTTAGGAACATATGAAAATCTTGCATTAGTATTTTTGATTTCATTAACTTTTTCTAATAAGAAATTATAAATATATTTAATGTTTTCATACTTATATGTAGTTATTCTATTTTTAGTATTAGTCTCAGTAGGTTTTAAACCTTTACCATATTTATAATGACTATTATTTTTGCTTTCATCAAAATAAATAACTAAATAATTTATGATAGATTCAATAAAGTGGTTAATAACCTTACAATCAATTAGCTTGTTTATTAATGTCTTATCATTTAATTCATCATCTGTTAATTCTAATTCTTCAATTAATGAGTTAATTCCTTCTGTTGTTTGATATTGTTTATATTTATTTAAACATTCGTCAATAATATTTTTTCTCATTGAAATAAAAGTAAAATCATTATCGTTATTAAGTATTTCATTAAACACCACTTCTCATAATGAAGTAATTATGTTTAATTCTTGTTGGTTATTTCAATTTTCAACAACATTAGGAAGAATAATAGTATCATTCTTTTGTGTATATTTCAAATTGTAATTTTTCTTAACTTTTTCTAATTCATTTTTATATTTTTCTCTAAATGCTAAATTGTATTTTTTAAATACAGATTTGTGAATTTTATTAGATAATAAATTGTCCCTTTCTCATTTGTGGAACAATTTATAATCTTCATAAGAAGCTAAATTTAATCAAATCGGTTTAGCTCTTTGTTCAAAAATTACACATTGACCACATTTAATTTGTGCTAATTCTTCAACTGATAATAAAGGTTGCATAATTAAAGATCCATCTGTTTTCTTCATTTCTCTTTGACCAGACATATCACTCATAAATTTTCTTGTTGGTAAATCTTGTGCTAATAAATAAATGTGAGCCATTGTATTTCCCCAAACAATATCACCCGCATTATTTCCATAAACTAATTCAAATTGTTGTAGTGTTTGGATTACAACAAATGCAAATATTCTCATTCCTCTTCCTAACGTAAGGATTTGTAAGAAACAATTAATTTTAGGAATATTTGCTAATTCTTCAAAATAAAAGAAAAATGGAATTGGTAATGCTCCACCATTATATTCTTTAGATTTAGCTTCTAAAAATGCTCAAATTTGTTGAACCATTAAAGTTGCAATCGCTTTTCTTTTTTCAGCTGAAGCAGGAATATTAATAAAGATTATAGTGTGTTCATTAATTAAATCTTGATAACTAAAATCAGAAGTTGAAATAAAATCTTCAAAATCTTCACCACCTAAAAATGAAAGAGCAGATGCAATGTTCATTTGAAATGATTTAAATTGATCATCAGTTGATCCTAATGTTCCTAATTTATCAAATCAACCTTGACTAATAGCAAACTTTATTCAGTTTTCTGGAGTTGTGGTTGAAACAACATTAGTTATATTTTTAACTGAAAAATTTTTAAGGTTCTTTAAAATTACTTTTGTTAATTCAATATCATTTAATATTCCATCTCTCATTTTTTCAAAATTGTTTTGGTCTATTCTAACATTTTTATATATTTCTAAATTTATAACTTCTTCAAAAGCGTTTTTTGCTAAATAACCAAATAATGTATTTCCTGCTGTAGATAATAAATCAATTGCTGAATTGGTTCAAACAGATTTTTCAGAATCTGACATTTGTACTAATATATCTGCTGTTTCGTTGATTGATGTTTTAGCAGCTGATAACTTTGTTTTAATTAAAGCTTCAATTTCTAATTTATCCACCCCACCAACATTCATCAATTCATTTATTAATGAATACTTAACATATTCAACACCGTTATCAATTGCGAATTGGAAAGGACTTCAACGATCACTATTAGCAGTTGATGATAAATTTATATTAATAACTTTGTAACCTTGTGCTTTTAAAAATGGTGCTGTCTTTTCGTAGATTTCACCTTTTGGGTCAAACACCAAACCAC
>CASEIK010000039.1 GCA_949288005.1 uncultured Mycoplasmataceae bacterium
TCAATTAAAAGTCTATAAGTTTGAACTTAAGACATTAAAAGCAAAATTAAAATCTTTAAAGAAGTAATGAGGTAATAATGAGTAAAATCAATTTCTTTGCTATAAGTGGTATGGATGAAAAGTCAAGATCTTGTTATGTACTAGAAATAGATAAAAACATATATATATTGAATTGTGGTGTCGAAAGTCCAATCACTGAATCATTAGGTGTTAGTAAATTTGTACCTGATATGACATATCTTGTAAATAACAAAGAAAAAATAAGAGCGATCTTAATTGGGACAGCTACAATGCAAAACATAGGTGCATTAGATTTTTTGATTGAAAAATTAGGAAATAATATACCAATTATTACAAGTGAAATTTCAAAAACTGTTATTATGGGTTTTTTAAGCGGCAAATATAAAATTCAAGATAAAATTGATGGTTTAAAATTTATAGAAGTAACTGCAATGAGAGATTTGGTTTTAGAGAATGGTCAATGTATTGTTCCATTTAAAATAGTTAATTCAATGCCTAACTCACTTGGTTTTGTGTTTAGAACAACTGATGGATGTATTGTTTTTTTAGATAACTACATTATTTGTAATGATCAATCTAAGGCTTTTTATTCTCAATTAGCTAATATTCGAGATATTATTAATAGACAACCAGTTTTATTGTTAATTACCCAAACTGGTATTGTGGATAAATCTAAAAATTTCACTGCACCTCATCACAATAATAAAGAGTTTTATGAAAATATTATTTCAAATACTGCAAATAGAGTAATTGTTGCCATTCATGAACATGATGCATATAGTTTATTTTCAATTGCGCAGGTGGCTAAAAAATATCAAAAACAATTTATTATCTATTCTAGAAACTCAATAAACTTATTCCAAGCAACCATTAAAGCAGGATTGTTTAGCAACAAAGGATTAATATCATTACCTATTTCAGAGTTAAAAAATCAAAAAAATGTAATTATTGTTATTACAGGTGAGCCAGAAAAACTTTTTGGTAAAATACATAAAATACTTGATGATGAAGACGATAGAATTCAATTTATCGATACTGACACTTTTGTTCTTGGTACAAAACTTATTGCTGGTTATGAAGGATTAGCTAGTAAACTATTAGACAAGATTTCTAAATTTGATATTCATACTGTTGTGATGCCAAAAACAATATTACCTCTTGAACCTTCAAATGAAGATCATAAATTTACAGCATCCTTGATACAACCAAAATTTATAATTCCTGTAGGGGGTCTTTATAAAACATTTGCACAATATATGGAAGTTATCAATGAAACATGAATGAAGAAAAATCAAGTATTGATACTAGCAAATGGAGAGGTAGCGAGCTTCTACAATGGTGAATTAGAATCTATAAAACAAAAATATAACTTTGAAGTTGTTCCGATGAGTGCTTTTGGAAGTTCAGATATTACATCATCAGTTTTATATGAAAGAAATCAAATGACTGAAAATGGTACTTTTGCCATTTCTTTCATCATTAATGATAAAAAAGAAATAATATCTAGGTTAGATATGTTGGACTATGGTGTAATTAACCATGATGATAATAATGCGCTTTCTTTACTTAAAAGAATTCATGCTGAGATTGAAAAAAACATTTACAATTATTTCATTTATAAAGATGAAAACCTTGACTTGAAGGAAACAAAATTAACTATTAAAAAAGCAATTACAAAATTATTTGACAAAATGCTTGATAAAAGACCAATTGTTCTACCAACAATTGTTGAGGTAAATCAATAAATGATTAAAAACATATTTGATAAAAAAAATAAAAATATAGAAGAGAGCAATGAAACTGAAGCTCATTATTATGAAAAATCCACTGTAATGAGTGATTTTGGTTTAAAACTTAAAAAAATAAGAAGCAATCATATTATAAAAATTGTGTTTGCAATAATAGGATTATTTTTTTTATTATTGAGCTTAGCTAGAATTCCATATGTTGGAGTTTTTTTTGATAGCGTTATCTTTAGTTTTATATTTGGATACGCTAAATATTTACTATACATCTATTTTATTGCTCTTCTAGTTCAAATAATTATTAATAGAAAAATTAAGATATTGTTTTCTAAACGCTTTTTTCTTTCTATATTTTTGTCAGCTTTATTTTTATCCATCTTGTTTAGCGGAATTGAATTATTAAACCTACTTGCAAACAATAAGGGAACAAAAAATTTAATTAATAACTATATTCAATATTGGAATGATTACATATTTAATTTTAATGGTACTTTTGTATTTGGTAAAAATGGATTTTTAGATGGTGGAATAATAGGTACATTAGTTGCTGCTACTAGTGGTTTCTTCTTAATTATTTTTGCAATCATTGCAATTATATCTATCTATTTATTATTGTTTAAATCGTGAAGAAATGTTTTTATGCAAAAAACTAAAAACATTAAGGATAAAATAGATAGAAAGAAAAAGAAGGAATCATTAATTGTTATTGATGGTAATGAATATGTTCAAGAACAATTGAGTTTCATTAGTGGTAATAAAAATGAGAAAACTAAAAAAATAGAATTATTAGGTAGTGCTAATGACATAAATTATCTTGAGTCTTTGTTGTCTTCTAAAAAAAGTGAAAAGAACTTTAATAAACTTGATATGTCATCACTTAATTTTGACATAAATCTAATTAAGGAAAAAATAACTCTTTTCTTTAGACAAAATGATATTTTTTTTACAAATTCGAATATTAAAAATAAAGAATCTTACATTGAATTTAGCTTTGAAACAAATAAACCAAATTGTGTAAAGATAAAATCATTAATTAATGAATTCAAGGATAATTTCAAAAAAGATGATGTAATGATTTATATTAATGATGATCAAATTGTTATTCGTTTTAGTACTATTAAAACAAAATTAGGTAATTATTGCTTAAAATTATTAAGAACTAAAATAGAAAATCCACTAAATTATACATTTGTTTTAAACAATAATTATCAACCAATAGTATTAGATTTAGTAAAAAACAATTTAATAATGATAAATAGTACTAATGATAAAAATGTGTATAATTTATTAACCAATATTGTATCTTCTATTAGTTGAAATTATAACAAAAATAATGTTCAAATATTCTACCTATCAAATTCAAATATTTTCTTACCAATACTTAATTCTCCAAATGTTGCAAATATCAAAATATCAGGAGCTAATAATGTGTTGAATTTTTTACTAAAACTCGAATCTTATTGTAATGATTTATTATTAAAGTTCAAAGAAAAAAAATGTTCTGATGTTTACAAATTAAATAATATTAGTTCTAAAATCAAACCAAATAGAGTGATAATTATTAATGAAATAAATCATTTAATTCAATTATCACCTGATATTGTATCTACAATCAAAAGAATTAATGAAGTATCTAAGCAATGTGGTGTAAGTTTTATTCTCGCTGATAACTCTAGTAATTTTGAATCATTCTCTGAAATAAAATCAAATATATATTGTTTATTTAAAACATCTAGTGAAGTTTCTAATAAGGTTATTCGCAATAGTGTTGCATCAAAAATAAATGAATATAATGATGCTGTTTTATATAACAATAAAACTGAAAACTATATATATACAACTACATATAACTATAATGACTCTGAAATAAATGAAATCTTGCATATTCTATCTGGAACATATAAGGAATTCTACATTTAATGAGAATAGATAAATTTTTAGCAAATAATACAATTTATTCTAGAAAACAAATTCATGACTTTATTAGAAAAAATAGAATTAGCGTCAATAATATTATCATAAAAGATATTTCATTAAAAATTGATGAAAATAATGATATTGTTAAGATAGATGATAATAAAATTATTGGTATTGATAACATCTATATTGTTTTAAATAAACCTAAAGGATATGTATGTTCAAATTCATTTAATGAAAAATATCCTTCTATATTAGAATTATTACCTATTGAATTTGATAAATATAAGCTTCATATTATTGGGAGATTAGATGTTGATACAACTGGACTAATCCTTATTACAAACGATGGAAAATTTACGCATTGAATCAAATCACCAAAATCAAATATTGAGAAGAGGTATTTTGTAACCTTAGATAAAACAATTAATGATCTTGAAATTAAAAAATTATTAAATAAGCAAATTGTAATTAATTCAAAAAAAATCAAACCATTTAAAATTTTAAATTACAAGGATAATTGTGTTTACATTAGTTTAACTGAAGGAAAATTTCATGAAATTAAGGTAATTTTCAGTTACATAAATTATAAGGTTATTGATCTAAAAAGAATAGAAATTGGTAATCTAAATATTAATAATATTAACCTTCAAGAAGGTGAATATATGATTATAGATAAAACAATGGTTATTAATTGTTAATTTAAAGCTTTGTCTTGTTTTCTCTTAACTATTTTATAAATTATTAATGCTATAAATACCAAAACTGAAACAACAGATGATATGATAACAATTGTGACTCATGTATTTGATGAAGTTGCATTACCTGAATTATAATTGACGCTAAATCCAGAACAATTAATTGTTAATAAAGATTGAGAATTATCAAGCTTATCATTGATTATTTCACCAGAAACCTTATTAATAGTTAACCCATTTATCATTCTTAATTTAAACTGCATTTTTCCTCATGAAAAATCATTATTTAAATCTGGGTTTTCAATTGCTTTTTTTGCCGCTGAAGAAATGTTATCCTTCGCTTGTTGTTGCAATGAAAGATTATCAGAAATAAAATCTCAATTTGCTTGTGGATCTGCATAAATTATTCCATTATTTTCATCTAATATTCTTTTATTTGCAAAAGCTATCTTTCCTGCATCATTGACAATATTAACATTTTTAAATGCATTAGGATACAATTCATAACATATGTTAATTAATTTCATTAATTTCTCTTGAATAATTAATCAATTATCATCTATAACAGATGGTAAGAACATTTTTATGCTAACTGGTCCTATATCTGAAAAAACCTTATCAAAAACACTAGTTTCTGCATAAACAACACCCAATTGAGTGGGTTCAAGTTTTTTAAAACCTGTAAAAATAATATTCCTAATTATTTTAGGCTGTGCATCAGGTACAGTTTGATAAATTCCATTTTCATCAAAATAAGAATTTAAATAAATATCTGTTTTTATGTATGGTGCAACATTACCAGATTGATCATTGAAATAAACTTTTTCAATAATTTTTACTGAACCAATAGAATCAACATTAGGCAATGTTGTTCCAAAAACTAGATTCATATATTTATCTTCTCTTAATATTCTTAATAATGTTTTATCTGTAGTACTAGAAATATTTAGATTTTTTTCAGTAATATCAACAGTAGTAACCTTAGCAATTGTTTGTTGAACAATCTTTAATCCACTTATAATCAATCCATTGTTTGGTCTAAAATGTGTTTCTTGTTTAGTGGAACCATAATTAACATATGCATTAATGACTAATTCCTCCAATACGATAGTTCCTTTTAAATTGTTTGGTGATGAAAATTTTACACTAACAATATCTTTCTTTGTAATACCAATTTTGTTTGGTAAAACAATTTTATCAATTATAAAATTTTTAAATTCTTCATTTAAATTTTGAATATCATTTTGTTGATTCATTAAATCACTAGGCAATAAATCAGTAATGTTTGCTGCAATTTCTGTACCATCGAAGAATTTAGTTGGCGCAATTCCATTAAATCCTAAAATTCTAATATTTTCATTAACCAAATTATTTCCAATTGAACCATCATTAAAATATTTTAATAAAGTAATTTTGCAAATTAAATCAACTTTTTTTGATTGTTGGTTATACTCTAAGCCTAGCGATTCAACATTAATGTTATCTTTGAATTTTTGCTCATCATCATAGTAGGGAATTTCGTTATTAAAAACTTCATTTTTATGAGTTCAAATAACTTTTTTCAAGCTATTCAAATCAATGTCAGTATTAAAGTTTTCATCTTTATTCAATGTAATTTGAATGTTAGTTGA
Source organism: uncultured Mycoplasmataceae bacterium (assembly GCA_949288005.1). Taxonomy (GTDB): domain Bacteria; phylum Bacillota_I; class Bacilli_A; order Mycoplasmatales; family Mycoplasmoidaceae; genus Mycoplasma_L. Next base: position 6,013 of record CASEIK010000039.1, read on the forward strand.
TGTAAATGTTGAAATAAACTTTTTTCATCCATACAATTCAATATTAATTTTTAATGGATTATTTACATCAGATACTTCAATACCAACATTATTGTAGTATTTATACAAATCTATCACTAAATATATTTTTCCTGTACCATATGCAATATCTAAGTCAGTAGTATATTTTGATGAATCTAAATATATAGAAAAATCAGAAATAGCAAAACTTTCTGGCAAGGAAATTTTGTTATCTCTTCTTCTTTCTAATAATGAATCAAAAACAATTTGTTTTAAATTAGAATTAGTGTTAGGACTTTGGAAATATTGAAGTGGGATAATCTCATTATTTTTTTTAACATCATAAATATAAGAGTCATTCTTTGTTGGTTCAAATCGAGTAAAGTTTTGCATTATTACAATACTAGACGTAAGTGGATTATCTACTTGGTCTTGCACCAATATACCTAATTTATCATAATAATCATAAAGATTAATTGTTAATAATACTCGTTTATTTTTTATATCTTTGCTATTTATATTAATTGCAAAATCATTTTCAGTAATATTTTTAGGAACGTTATCTGCAATTCTAGTTGATTCATTGTTAAAGATATCTAGAATACTTTTTTTAATCTTAATTTCTAAATCTTGATCATTAATATTTATTGGCTTACCAGTAACATCATCAATAGGAGCATCAATAGTTATATTATTGTTAAATTCAGTTGGGTATTGAAGATCAAAACCTGATATTATTAACTTTTTATTGACACTACTAACAATTTGTCCATTCTTAAGAACTAAATTATCAAATTGTAATGTTATTCCCAATTCTCCAGTTCTATTGTTTGCAACAGGTTTTGGATAATTTAGTATTGAAATATTCTTATATGTTGCTGATGAAGCAGGGTATTTAATATTTTTAGCAAAAAATTTCTCTAAAAATTCATCTCTTAAAGTAGGGTTGCTTATTACATCTGATGCTTTCATATCTCATACTTGACTATCTTCAGTAATAACTGTATTATCCTTCTCAGCATAGAAACCAGATAATATTACTTTTTCAAAAGTGTATTTGTCATAGAATATATTTTGGATATAGATGTTTTTGAAAGTAGGGACAATAGTAATTGTACCATTCATTAAATCTCTATTAACGATAGATAAAGAATCAATTTTAGCTAAATTAGAATCTTGAAGGTCAACATATGGTTTAATTACATCATTGATTGATGCAGGAGAATTAAATAATCATGCATCACTTATAACATCAATTAATGAAGAGTCATCAAAATCAGAAACATGTTTAGAAGAATATTTTTGATCAACTGGAAAATTATCTACAATTTTAAAATCTTGAGAAAAATTTTGAGAATCATAGACATCAATAGAACAATAAGTCATCTTTATTGGAGCATTAAATATTTTATATGTGTTAAATCATTCTATTTTGTTATCAACAAAATTGTTATTTGAATCATAATATTGTTTTAAAGCAATTGCATAAACATAAATCTTTCCAGTAGTATTATCAAACTGTAATTTAACACTATCTATTGACTCATAAGTAATACCAGTTTTATTACCTATTATCAACTTATTAAAAATTTCTTGTAGAAAACCCTTATCAATTTCTGATGAATTTAATGTATAGATTGTATCCACATTAGAGTCTGTTTTAGGATCTGAAAATAAATATGATTTATCAAGTGGTTTGTTATTTTTTAGAACACTACATTGAGGAATTGCTTGATTTTTCATTGAAAAGTCACTAACAACTTTATCAGTACATACATTTGTACCAATAGGAGTAAATCCATAAAAAGATATGGTCATCCCACTCATAATATGATTTTCATTAATACAACATTCAAATACAGTCTCTATTTTTGAAGTGCTAACTTGAGTAACATAATAAATATTCAATTGGTTTACATCAACAATAGATGAAGCATCATGAAAAATATATTCTTTTTCCTCAAAGACTTTTTCCATTAGCAATTGTTTATAGTTGGGCAACGATAGAAAATCAGGTATATTGTATTTATTAAACCTATCATCATGCAAAACATCGATTGCACGAAAAAATCTAGGTTGTGGAAGTTGTGTATCCAAAGATAAATCATAATTGTTCTTTTCAACAGTTTGACCACTATTTTTTGAACTACTTGTTGTAACTTGGTTTGATAAAGATAGAACTTCATTGTTTTTTGCACTAGAAAAAGTTGTTAGGAAAACTAAAGATGTAACTAAACCAGTTACAATTGACAAACAAAATATATTGAATTTCTTTTTTTTGTTATTACAAAACATCACAATAATTATATAGTTTTTAAAATAAAAAGAAAAAAAATTAAAATCGACACCTATTAATAATAGGAGGAATAATGATTAATCATTTATTTGGTAAATGTACATATGTATCTAATAGATACATAATTATTGATAACGAAAACTTTGGTTATAAAGTATTTACAATATGTAAAGAAAATTATGAACTTAATAAAAATTATAAAATTTTCATTCACAAAATAAATCGTCTTGATCAAAAGAACAATTTGATAGAGGAATTATATGGGTTTATTAATCCAATGCAAAGAAACCTATTTTGTGATTTACTATCAATTTCAGGAATTGGAGTTATTACAGCTACTAATATTATTGCAAATAACAACTATGACACAATAATTGATTTAATTAAAAATAATGATATTAATAGTTTAAGTAAACTACATGGTATAAATCAAAAAAATGCTATTTTAATTACGACTGAATTAAATCCAAAATTTTCAAAAAATTATGTAACGAATCAAACTAAATCAAATATTAATACTGAAACTAATAATGATTTGATATTCGCTTTAAAACAATTAGGTTATAAACTAAATGATATAAATCTAGCAATTGCTCATTGCGATAAAAATCTACCTTTGAATGAAATGATTAATAATTCAATTAAAATAATTGCTAAAAATAGAACAAATGCATAATAATTTATTAAGACCAACAACTATAGAAGATTTCAAAGGTAAAAGTCAGATTAAGAAAAATCTAAAAGTATATGTCGAAGCTGCTTTAAATAATGCTAAAAGTTTAGATCATATTTTATTGCATGGTATTCCAGGAACTGGTAAAACATCTCTGGCTTTTATTGTAGCTAAATTATTAAACACAAATATTAAAATAATTCAAGGTAGTCAATTAAAAAAGAATGTTGATCTATTAAACTTTTTATCTTCAGTGTTTGATAATGAAGTGGTTTTTATTGATGAAATTCATGCAATAAGTACTGAGTGTTGTGAAACACTTTATAGTATTTTAGAAGATGGAACTATTGATATAAAATTAGGAGTTGAAAATAATGCTAAATTTACAAGAATTCAAATGCCAAAATTTACATTAATAGGAGCAACTACATCAATTGGTAAAATTTCTAAACCATTAGAAGAAAGATTTGGTATTTTTTTCTATTTTGATTTATACAATGATGATGAATTAATAGAAATAATACAAAACTCGTGCAAGAAATTAAATCTCGATCTAACATACGATGAACAAAATACCATATGTTCTCATAGTAAAGGCATTCCAAGAATTGCAAATAAAATCGTTAAAAGAGTTTTTGATTATAAAAGTGTTTTTAAAAATATGTCAATTGATAATATTTTAAAAGAAATAGGAATATATAAATATGGTTTGGATAAAATAGATATAAATTACTTAAATGCAATTAATAATGAAGGTTGTGTTGGTTTAAAAACAATAATGTCAATCACCGAATTAGATCAACAAACCATTGAAAATCGTATAGAACCATTTCTAATTAAAAATAAATTTATTCAAAAAACTGCAAAAGGAAGAACTTTAACTTGTGAAGGTGAAAAATTAATTAATAGATTAAACAAGGAAATCAACCAACTTTAAATTATCAAACTTCTTCTTTGATTTAGCAAAAGTTTTTGTCACTACAACTTTTTTGTTTGTGGATTTTAAAAAAGTAACATCTTTTGGTATTTCATCTTCAAATAATAAAAATGTATCTTTTGGTTTAACAATATGTAACAATCAAGTTAGTTGAGATAAATCATTATAACTAGCATCAATCATTTTCTTATTCTTATCAACTCATAGATAAGCAAAAGGGTTAGCTAAAAACTTACATCCTGATTCAAAAAATATATCTGTTTTTGCTTGTAGATAAGAATCATCATTTAAAACACCTCATTTGTTGTTATCAGTTGTAGATTCAATACCTCGAATCAAACCAATATTCGGATCTTCTCAAGTCATCAATAACGGAACAGGGTAAATACCATCAATATATTCATATTCATGTTTAATAGTTGTATCTATCAAATCAAAATCTTTATAAATATCTCAATTTTTTGCTTGGATGACTACTGTATCATATTCATTTACTAGGATGTTTTCTGCATAATTTAAAAGTTCCTTCATATAACCTTTATGTCTAAAATCAGGTTTAGTAATTACAGAACACACATTAGCTAATGCATATTCTTTATTATCAATATCAATCACTTTTTTTGTAGAAACACAGATAAGTGTAACTAATTCATCATCAATATAACCACCAAAAGATTTAGATAAATCAACCATATATGTAATCAAATTTTGTGCCTCAAATTCTGAACCACCAAATTCTTGATGATACAGTTTAATAACTTCCATTATTTTTTCAGATAAATCTCTTTTTATTATCAAATTACTCATAAACAATATTATGATATCACATTATAGTATCTTCTAATTTCATATTTTGGATAATATGAATGTTTAGAAATGGCTAAATTCTCTAAACCAGCATCATCTTGTCTATCGATGTAAAGGGTGTTAATGTCAAAGAAATTTAAATTTGATTTAATAACAAATTGGTATAAACCTCTAATATTCTTATTGGCTTTCTCAATAATTATTTCATATGTATTTTTAAACTCATAACCTAATGTTAATCCCACAATTTCATTATCAATAAATATAACTATACCTTTGTATTTTTGTGATTTGTACATCTCTTTTTCAATAAATATTTTGTAAATATCTAATTCATAGTCGCGGTATTCATCACTAAAATTATTCATATGATTAATTAAATAAGTAGAAATTGTTGATTGATTAACTTCCTTAATATCAACAATTTTATAATTGTAATTATTGTTTATAAATGCATTTAAATGATTTCGTTTTTTTTGCATTTTCTTACCAGCAAAAGTTTTTAAATTAATCGTTTCATATATATAATTTGAAACATATTCCATTAAGTGAAAATTATTTTTTTCTAAATTAAAGAAATCTATCATTTCTAGTGATATGTTTGCAAAAGTTATGGAATCAAAATTACAATGGCAATTATTAAGTTCGTTATAACCGTTTGTAATAATTTTTTTTAATTCATTTATATCACTATTATCAAAATAAAAAACCTGTGAAGCATGTCATTTATTATTTATTATTGTTTGATTATTTGAATTTTTATAATTGATAAAAAAAACTATTTCTCTATTATCTGTAATCAAAAATTTAATATCAATTCCATAATATTTATATGTAACCAATGATGTTGGTGTCATTCACTTTTCGACATATTCATGATTATTAATTAGGTTTGCAATTTCTAAATAATTATTTCAATCCAAAGTATTCATAATGTTTATAATAGCACACAAATGTAATATAGATAAAAAAAAGTAGAACTATAAGTTCTACCCTAAATTGAATTATAAAGTGCAACACCATATAATTAAGGTGGAGCACTTTATAATTTGTCTATAAATAAAAAAGTGCTCCCTTAGTATGGAAGGGAGCAATTATGTTATACACTCAAATTTCAAAAGATGAAAGAAAAAT
>CASEIK010000040.1 GCA_949288005.1 uncultured Mycoplasmataceae bacterium
AATATAATATTGAAGTAATTCAAAATAGTGAGCATATTTATGTTAATAATACATATTCTTATTCAATTAATGTTACTCCAAAAGGTAATTATTATTATGAATATGAAGCAAGTGATCAAAGTTTAAACTTGATTAATAATAACAATACATTTACAATCACACCTAATACAATTGGTTTATATAACGTTAACATTAATATATATGATAATTCATTAAAAAATCATAAATTAGTATCTAAAATAATATCAATAAATGTTGAACAACAAACTCAATCAATTAATATATCTTGAACTAATTTTAATAAATGTAATAATTTGAATCAAACATATGAATTAACAGCGACTGTTGATGGAAATGTTTCTACACCATATTATGAATGAGTTTGTAGTAATCCATTATTACAATTATCCAATATTAATTCACAAACTGTTTCTTATACATGTACAAAAGCTGGTAATTACGATTTATATTTATATTTATATACTGATAGTTCTAGATCAAATTTATTAGCCTCTAAAGTTGCATATTTATCATTTAATGAATTAATAACTCCAACTGAAAATGATTTATTAATTTCTAATATTAAAAAACCAAAAGGTTATGGTGAGTGATTTACACAATCAAGTAAATTTGAAGAGGAATTTAACAAATATGGCGTATTAAATACATTTGGTCTAACTGTTTATTCATATTTAAAAAGCGAAATGCTTAATCGAAATTTTTCCAATGTATATTATCAATTAACACAAAATGATGATTATAATGTTATTGAATATAAAATATTTGGTATTGCCAATGATAATATAACTGATTTTGCATACAATATACCTATTTCTGTTATAAAAGAAGGTACAAATGGTTATAATGTTAATAAAAATGATAAAGTAGAAATTATTTTTAAATATACTAGAACAAGCGGAGGTAATTTCTCAACAAATAATTTTGATTATAGTGCAATTAATTTAAATGGTATTGTTACTACAGATGCAACTATTAATTGAGGTGATTCTATTGGAAATATTGCATCTAAAAATTTATTTTATACAAATAGTTGATCTACTAATGCAATTATCAAAGTTAATGGTATAATTATTAATAAAGCTTATAATCAAAATGAAAATCGTTCTGTATTTATATTCGCCCATAAAGATGATAGAGGGAATAATTATTTAGATACAAAATGATCAATAAGATGAAATTCGTAAAGGGAAATTAATTATGACAAAAATTCAACAAATTAGCTTAAATCATTCTAAATTTAGACAATCACAAAATATTGAATATAGAATTAATTCTTTAATTAAATTTAAAGAAACAATTATTAAATATGAAAAAAATATTTTTGAATCATTATATTTAGATTTGGGTAAAAGTGCAAAAGAATCATTTTTATCAGAAGTTAATGAATCAATTGAAGAAATAGAAAACCATATAAAACATTTAAAAAAATGAGCAACTCCTAAAAAAGTTAAATCAACTTATCAAGTATTTGGTACAAAATCATATATTTACAAACAACCTAAAGGTAAAGTCTTATTAATTGTTCCTTTTAATTATCCAATTAATTTATGTTTTTTACCTTTGATTGGTGCTATTAGTGCTGGTAATAATGTTTTAATAAAAATGTCTTCATTAACATCAAATACAAATATTATTGTTAAAAAAATTATTAATGAAGCTTTTAATGCAAATCATGTTGAAGTTTATAATGATAAATTAAATGATTATGATGAATTATTTGAATATCAACCTAATATGGTATTTTTTACTGGAAGCACAAATGTTGGAAAACAAATAGAAGCAAAATGTGTTCAAAAAAACATTGAATATGTTACTGAATTAGGTGGGGAATGTCCATGTGTAGTTTTTGATGAATTAAATCCATCAATTTATGACAGAATTGTTTGAGCAAAATTTTTAAATGCTGGACAAACATGTGTTTCAATCAATTATATTTTATATAACAAGCACATTTCTAATTTTGATCAAAAATTAGTTAATTCAATAAAAACACAATTTCCTAATTCATTAAAAGAAAAAAATATTCCTAAATTAATTAATCAAAAAGCATTTAACAAGATGGTAAATATTATTAATGAAAATAAAGAAAATATTATTTATGGTGGTAACTATGATGAATTAACTAATCATGTTGAACCAACTGTAATTAAATTAAAACCTAATGATTTACATAAATATGGTGAAATTTTTGGCCCAATATTATTTATATGTCCATTAGAAAATGATTTAAATAAATATATTGAAGTTATTAATAATATTGATAATTCACCTTTAGCAGCATATATTTATACAAACAATATGAATGTATATGAAAAATTTATTAAAGAAGTTAATGCAGGTGGATATTGTGTTAATGATAGTTTAGTTCATATTACTAATCATAATTTACCATTTGGTGGAGTTTATAGTAGTGGAAGTGGTAAATATCATGGTATTTATAGTTTTAATTCATTTTCATTTACTAAATCTGTTTTAATTAATAATTCTAAATCTAATCTTCAAATTAAATTTATTAACAATAACATCAATTTAGAAAAAGTTAAAAAATTATTTAAAATTATTAAAATTTTTAAAAAATAATTATTTATGAATAATAAAAACTTAATTTTAGCTGAAATTAACGAATTAAAAGAAAAAATAAATAAATGAAATTATGAGTATTATATAGTAGATATAATAATATTGAATTAAAACTTAAATATATTGATGTTGAAACTAAGACAGTTAGAGTATTGAAGGATAATGATTGATTTCAACAATTCTATAATATTTCAAAAAATGCTTACATTGGTGAATTAAATATCGGTACTGTTAATAACACACAAACCATGTAATTTATTTTATTGAAGCATCTACAACTAGTGTACAAACTCAAAAAAAGTTTATTCATATAGTGATTTTAACTTTATTTTTACAAATGATGACTTTGAAAACTGAAAAAAGGATAAATGAATTGATGCTTTAGAATGTGTTACTAAATATAAATTCAATGATTAATATGTCTCTTTAATACAATAAATTCACTTTAACTATTTAGTTTTATCTTACTATATATTGTATTTTTAATCTCATAATTTAGGTATAATGAAAATAATATGGGTTCACAATATTATATCAATGAAACCAATATTTCCATAGATTTAAAAGAGACAGAACAAAAGTGTCTATTTATCACTTTGTCATTAAACATAGCTCTATCAATCTTTGAGGTAGCATTCTTTTTTGTAACCTATAGATCATCTATTCTTTTTGACGGAATTTTCTCAAGCATTATGTCTTTAACATCATTATTCGCTCTTATTTTGACTTTTTTTATCAAAAAAAAGAGTTTCAATTATCCATTTGGTAAAAGTATTTATGATAATGTTTTTGCAATGTTTAAGAATTTATTATTAGTAGTAGTATCAGTTTATTTTATTATTGACTCATCAATATCAATCAGAAATGCATGTATGAATATCTTTGATGAAACTGGAACAGCTGATTGGTTATATATCATATACATATGTGTTGCATGTGGTACAAGTATAATTATTACCTTAGTTTTTTATTTTTTTAGTAGAAAAATTAACCATCAATCCATTATTTTAAAAGTTGAAATAAAATCATCTATCTTTGATTTTCTAATTTCATTCTTCATTGGAATTGCTCTATTAGTATCTGCATTTACTTCTAATAGTATCTTAGTAAGAGAGTTAGTGGATAAATGTTTAACAATCCTGTTTATTATTATTATTTTGCCTATAGTAGTTAAATCATTTTTTCAAGAATTGTTAATTATTTGTGGTTATCGTGTTTGAAGAAGTGAGGAGCAAAAATTAATTGAACATCTAGATATGAAAGAAATCATTGATATTTATATTAGACGACATAACCAACAAAAAATTTTTATGATTAAATTAAACATTGATAATGTTAAGAATATAACTAAAACAAAACATGCAATTACAAATCACATCTATAAGCACTATTCTAAAGATTCAGAAATTTATTTTATTCTTTAGTTTTTTTTGTTAATCATTGTCTAATTGTTTTATTTAATGACATATAGTCATCATTATCAACATTAAAATGATAAACATTATTATATTTATTTTTGCATCAAGTTAACTGTTTTTTAGCCAAATTTCGACTTAGTTTCTTGATGTGTTCAACATCAACTGCTTGGTTGTTAACAATTGCATTAGCAATCTGTTTATAACCAATAGCATTAAAAGCTTGTCGATTAACAACATTTAGATCTTGATTTAACAGACTCTTAACCTCATCATATCAACCATTATCTAACATTAAATCTACTCTTTTGTTAATTTTGTCATATAGTAGTTGTTTGTCAATATTAGTTTGAATAATAAAGCAATCATAAACATATGATAATTGATTATTATCTAAGGTAGATTTCTTTTGATTGGTTGCATAAATTATTTGAGCTGCTCTAATAATTCTCTTTTTGTTGTTTTTATTAATTTTCATTGCTTCTTGATAATCTCGTTTTAAAACATAATTGTAAATATCATCATAATTTCAATCATCAAAATAATTGATTTTGTTTCGTGACATTGATTTATCAAGATTGTAACCCTTAATCACTGCATCAATATACAGATTAGACCCTCCACACAAAATTACATTTTTGTTATTGACCAAAATTTTATCAATCAATTGAATACAAAGGTCTTGGAAAATTTTCACATCAAATTCATCATAAATAGAATGAGAATTTATTAGATGATGCTTGATTGTTAATAATTGTTGCTTAGAAGGTTTATTAATACCTACATTTAATTCTTTATATACTTGAAATGAATCAGCATTAATTATTTCAGCATTGAAATCAGTAGCTAATTTAATAGCAAGTGATGATTTACTACTAGCTGTTGGACCTACAATGACAATTATTTTTTTCATAATAAATCCCATCTAAACTTTTGATATAAAACAATCGAGGCAGCACAAGCAACATTTAATGAATCAATATTATTAATTTCTATATAAACCTTGTTTTTGATATTTCTAAGACTTGATTTATCAATCCCTGTGGATTCATTACCAAAAACAAATGCATGATATTTAGCATTGGTTTCATATTTATCAAGTGTAATAGCATTGTGGTCAATACATGTAGCTACACATTCAATCATAGATGTCTCTAATTTTTTAATAATATCTAGTAGATTGTTATAATAATTAACCTTAATCAAGAAGATGCTACCCATTGTTGATCTTAAGACTTTATCGTTGTAAATACTTACACTATTTTTACTTATGAAAAAATTATTAATCCCAAAAGCAACAGAAGAACGAATTATGGTAGCTAAATTTCCAGGGTCTTTAATATTATCTAGAATCAAATAATTCTGATTGGATTCAATTTTAAAGTTAGCAATATTTAGTTTTTTGATAACAATACATTCAGGTGGAGTTTTAGTAAAAGAAATTTTGTTAATAACAGTTTTATTAGTAACAATAATATCTAACTTATGATTAAATCACTTGTTCTTAGTCAAAAAATCATCAGTTAACAAAATTATGTCATTACAAGTAAATTTATATGCTTGTTCTTTGATAACATTAATCGATTCAATAACAAACAATTTTTGCTTATTATCTCTTGTAGCCTTATATATTTTTTTGATTCTTTCATTATTGATTGATGAAATATTAACTATCATATTATTCGCTCAATACCTTAACAAAAACATCCTGTGGAACACTAACAGAACCAATTGCTTTTAATCTTTTCTTACCTTCTTTTTGTTGTTCTAACAATTTTTTCTTTCTAGTAATGTCTCCACCATAACATTTTGCAAGAACATTTTTCCTCATTGCTCTTATTGTTTCTCGTGCAATAATTTTACCCCCAATTGCTGCTTGAATTGGAATCTCAAATTGATGTTTTGGAATTAGTTCTTTTAATTTCTCACAAATAACTCGTGATTTTTTTTGAGCAAAGTCATAATGAGTGATAAAACTTAATGCATCAACACGATCACCATTCAATAAGATATCAACCTTCACTAATTTATCTTTCTTATAATCAGCCAATTCATAATCCATAGTTGCATATCCTTTAGAAATAGATTTTAGCCTATCAAAAAAAGAATACATAATCTCACCAAGTGGCATATAGTATGTAACTTTTCTTCTTACTTGATCAACATAATCTAAGTTAATATATTCACCCCTAAAATCTTGACACAACTCCATAACTGCACCTAAATATTCATTTGGTACTACAATTGATAATTTTACAATTGGTTCTTCTATGTGTTTAATTAGTGTAGGGTCTGGTAAACTATTAGGATTATCTACATTAATTATTTCTCCATTTGTTTTAGTTACTTTATAATTCACACTTGGCGCTGTAGTAATTAAATCAATATTAAATTCTCGAGTAATTCTTTCTTTAATAACATCCATGTGTAATAGACCTAAAAAACCGCATCTAATTCCAAAACCTAATGCTTTTGATGTCTCGTATTCATAAGTTAAAGATGAATCACTTAATGAAATCTTTTGCATTGCCTCTTTCATATCTTCATATCTTGAAGTATCAATTGGGTATAATCCACAGTAAACCATTGGCAAAATTTTCTTATAACCTGGCAATGGTTCATTGGCTGGATTATTGACTAATGTGATTGTGTCACCAACAGCAATATCTTTAATTGTTTTGATAGAAGCTGCCAATCATCCGACCTCTCCTGCAACAAGTTGTTTCTTTTCTATATTCTTTGGAGTTCTAACTCCAAGTTCAGTTACAATAAATTCTTTATTTGTTTGCATCATTCTAATTTTGTCACCAACTTTAATTGTTCCACTTTTAATTCTGATAAAACAAACAACACCTTTATATGAATCATAATATGAATCAAAAATTAATGCTTTTAGGGCTAAATTATCATTAGCATCTTTTGGATAAGGTATATGTTTAACTATTACCTCTAGAACATCTTCAATATTTAAACCAGTTTTTGCTGAAATACACGGAGCATATGAACAGTCTAAACCAATAACATCTTCAATTTCTTTTTTTACCTTTTCCACATCAGCTGAAGGTAAATCGATTTTATTAATTACTGGAATAATTTCAAGATTATTCTCTAATGCTAAATAAACATTACTCAAAGTTTGAGCTTCAATTCCTTGTGCTGCATCAACCACTAATAAAGCTCCTTCACAAGCAGCTAGACTTCTGCTCACTTCATAAGTGAAATCAACATGACCTGGTGTATCTATTAGATGAAAATAATACTGATTACCATCTTTGGCATTATAAACTATTTGAATAGCATTTAATTTGATTGTTATTCCTCGTTCTCTTTCGATATCCATTGAATCTAAAATCTGATCTTGCATTTCCCTTTTTGATAAAGTATTTGTAAATTCAATAATTCGATCACTTAATGTTGATTTACCATGATCTATATGAGCAATTATAGAAAAATTTCTAATATTTTCTTTATTCATAACATATGTATTATATTAAATACAACTGACTCTTGTATTTAATTTTATCAATTAAGTTAAACCATTTAACTAAATCATAGTTAAATAGTTTAACGAATTCTAATCAAAAGAAAAAAATCACAAATATTAATCAAAAATCAAAATTTTGTGGCATACTAATGTAAAAGTTTTTTTATGCATAAAATTAAAAAGAGGGTATTTAACAAAAAAACTTTTTTATCTGTCTTTGTTAGTGGAGGGTCTCTATTATTGTTATTTCTTCCAACACTAGCATTTTGCAATAAAAATCAAGATATTAGCACTATACAAAATAATAAAGTTGTTTCTAGTAATAAAATGTATTTTCAAGACAAAATGAACAATTATTTACTACTCAAAATGCATTAAACACTTATATGCTTAAATCATAGTCTTTTTACACAACCACATGTTTATTGTACTCCCTTATAGCAAATATTGATGAAATTGGTGTGTAATATCTATCAATTGTTCTTTTATCTTTCATCTCCATATATACATGATATCTTTTATAG
>CASEIK010000041.1 GCA_949288005.1 uncultured Mycoplasmataceae bacterium
CACTAATTATTTAATTATTTTATGTGAAACTAATGTTCCAAATTAATGATTTAATATTTTATAAAAATTAGTTAAAATAACAATTTCTTTATTCAATTAACAAGTGCAACACTTTAATTGTGGTATAAAAAATTATAATAAGAATTTTAATCATACTAAAATATTAGTGTAATATCACACCAGACAAAATAAAGCTATCAATTTATTAATTGGTAGTTTTTTTATTTTGTTAGAGAGTTTGAGATAATTTGCCCAGAAAAGAGGCAAAAATGGGAAATTGACATAGACCATATCAAACAGCAATTATTATTAAAAAATTCTGCATGATGTAAATCCAATAGAGTTATATGAACAAGAATTATCTCTTGGATGAACTGAAAGTAGTACCTTTAAATTTTATTGAGGAAATCTAAAAAATATAGTTAAAAAATTAACTATCCTTAGTGTTTATTCTTATATTAAATGAAATACAATTAATTATAGAAATTTTATAAAAAATAAGGAATATAAAATAAATGCCATGGCTAGAAAAAAATTAGAACAAACTAAAAAATTTGATTATAAAAAAGCATTTAAAAAATTAGATCGTGATGAATTGATAATAATTATTGAATCACTAAAAGAACGTATTGATCAATTAGAACAAGAAAAAGAAGAACAACAGAAAATTAAGTCAAAATGTTTAACAGTTATTACAATTAAAGAAAATTTTAAAAAATCTAAGAAAAGATTTAATAAAAGTTTAATTTGCTATTTTCTTGATTTATCTAGAAGAACATTAAATGATAAGATTTTAAAAAACAATATTTTTGGATCTAGAAAAATAAGAAAAGATTCTATTTCTACAACTCCTTTATTGTGTTCATTAGTTTGAGATTCATTTAATAATAGTAATGGCATATATGGTCAGCGTAGAATTCATAAAGATATTGTCAACAAAGGGTTTAATTACACATTAAGTGTTGTTTCATCTGCAATGAGAAGATGTAAATTATATGCAAATGAACTAAAAGTCCAAAATAAAAAATATGAACTTAAAAATATTTCTTTTCCAAGCTGTTATTTAGTTTCAAAAAATAATCTTGTTAATTATAAACCTGGCGAGGTATTCTCTATTGATTTTTCTCAAATAGAAACAATAGAGGGTAAAATGTGACTTCACGGAGCTAGAGATATAATTAGTGGAAAAATTGAGTTTTTAGAATTATGTGATGACCAAACAATAAAAACCGTTTTAAAGCATTATCAAAAATTACCAACGACTACTAAAATTATTAATACTGATCATGGTTCAAGTTACTTAAGTTATGAAGTACAAGACTATTTAAAATCTAGAAATATTTTGCAATCAGTAGGCATTGTAGGTTGTTCATACCATAATCGTTGGATAGAGGATTTTTGAAAACGCATTAAATATGAATGATTTACAATATACCCTACTAATAAAGTAACATTACTTGAGTTACATTTAAATATTAAGAAATATATTGATTTTTTTAATAATTTTAGGTTATCAAAATTTAGTGGAAGTTGAAATATTCCATTAAAAATTGATAATAGATATAAAATAAATAGTGGGCAATTTATCTAAAACGTTCTATAAAAAATAAAAAAAACTATGCATAGCATAGTTTATTAGCATGGTGCTGGAAAAGGGACTTGAACCCTTAAGGTATTGCTACCGGTGGATTTTGAGTCCACTGCGTCTGCCATTCCGCCACTCCAGCATGACTATATTATTATATTAAGAAAAATATAAAAAATATTATAAAATATATACGTGCGCCTGTAGCTCAGTAGGATAGAGCACACGCCTTCTAAGCGTGTTGTCGGGGGTTCGAATCCCTCCAGGCGCGCCATTAAAATTAAATCGGGTTTACCCGATTTTTTTTATCTAAACAAACTAAAACTAACCATAACAAAAACTTATATCAATATAATATATTATTTTTTATTATAACTATGTTATAATATACAAGGTTTATTGAAACTCATTAAACACTCTTTTGTCCAGAGTAAAAGGACTTTATCCATAAGAGAGGAATTAAAAAATGGCAAAATATGAAATTATGCTAATTGTTTCTGGTTCTTTAGATGAAAAGAAAGCAAAAACTGTTGCAGATGATATTGCTAGTTCAATTAAATCAACTAAACCAAGTGTTGAAGAATATGGTTTAAAAGAAATGGCATATAAAATAAAAAAAGATACTCATGGTTATTACTTCCAATATAACTTTGAAACCGATGAACCAAAGTTAATCAATGAATTTAGAAGATTATCTGGAATTAATAAGAATGTTTTAAGGTTATTGATTATCAACCTTGAAAAGGACTATGGTTATCGTGCAACTATTAACACTAAGAAGATCGAAAGAAATAAGAAGCGTTTAGAAATTTATACAAAAAGAAAAACAGAATATGAAAAAATGAAAGAGGCTAGACAAGCTGAATATCTAAAGAAAGAAAGTTCTTTTGATGAATCAGCAGATGATAGTAAAGAAGTTAAAACTAAAAAAACTACTGCTAAAAGAACTACAATTAAAGAAGAAGATCAAACTAGCAAAGAAAAAAAAGAAACTAAATCTACAACAAGAAAAAAAACTACTAAAAAAGAAACTAATTAATTATGAATAGAGTTATATTATTAGGTTATCTTACTGCTGATCCAGATTTTAGAAACTACACTGATCGAGAATTGAAATTATGTAGATTTTCTATTGCTGTTACTGATATGAGGAATTTCTCACAAACTTATTTTTTTAATTGTATAGCTTGAAATCAAACAGCTGATTATGTTGGTAATAATTTAAAAAAAGGTGATTTTATTTGTGTTGATGGGAAATTAACAACAAGATCATATATCAATAATGAAGGTAAGAAAAATGTTGTTGTTGAGATAGTTGCAGAAAACATCAAAAACATAGGTACAAGAAAATCGAAAAAAGATGAGGAAAATGTGAAGGTATCAGTTGATGAAATTTTTTCTGAAACAAATTCATTAGATACTGAAAATGTCAATCAAACTAAAGACTCACAACAAAAGGATTTAGAAACAAATAAAAATGATAATATTAATAATGAAGATAATATTATTGATTGAGAAGAAGACTTAAAATAAGATATAAGGAGTTAATATGGCATATATTAAAAGACAAAAAAGAAAATATTGTTCATTGTGTGCAAAAGGAATTGAACACATTGATTATAAAAATGTTGATTTATTAAGAAAGTATTTAAATCAATCAAATAAAATTGCTCCAAAGAGAGCTTCTGGTTGTTGTACAAAACACCAAAGAAGAGTTTCAAATGCAATTAAGAGAGCAAGAATAGTAGCCTTGTTACCATTTGTAAAAGAATAATATGAAAGTTATTTTATTAGTTAATGTTGAGAATGTTGGTAAAAAAGATCAAATTGTTGAAGTTTCTGATGGTTATGCCATGAATTTTTTGATTAGAAAGAAGTTGGCTGTAAAATATTCAGAAGGTACTAATGAAAGCTTGCAAAAAAGAATTAATGATAGAAACCAAGAATATGAACAACATTTGTATGAAGCAAATTTATTAAAAAAACAAATTGAAGATAAAACATATATATTTAAGTTAAAAGAACATGATGGAAAATCTTTTGGTAGCATTAGTATGAAACATTTATTAGCTGATGTTAATAGAGATTTCCCAATAGTTACAAAATATATGATTCTTGGAGATCATAGCTGAGGATTGGGTGAGCATAATATTAAGATTAAGATTTTTGATAATGTTATAGCCATCTTAAAGATTAAGGTTATTGGTGAATAGTGATGAATGTTTCTAGTAGAAAATTATTAATTGAAAATAATAACCATATTGAACAAAATGTTTTATCAATTATTTTGAATGATAATGATTCTATTTTAGAAATTATTGAGTATCTAGATGTTGATGATTTTCTAAATCAACAAAATAGATTAATTTATCGTGAAATTACTGACATGTTTAGAGATAACATCAAATTAGATATTACTTTACTTATTAATCGTTTAGCATCAAATAAAGATATGTTTAATGAGGAACCTCATGTTGTAATTTTAAAAATTGTTAATTTATATACTAATTCATCACAATTAGAAAATTATTTAAAAATTATCAAAAGCAATTCTGTTGCTTATAAAGTTAATTTGTTTGGTTCAAAATTATCTGATTATACTTTTAATTTTGATAAATTAGATGATGAATTATGAAATTTACAAAAAGAGTTTCAAGATATTATTAATTTATCAAGCAAAAGTAATTTAATAACATCTGTTGATTTATCCAAGAATTATACTAAATTATTAGAAGTTATTAGAAATAGAGGAGAACAACTAACTGGTACTTCAAGTGGTTTTTCTGACATTGATGAATTTACTAATGGTTTTCAAGAAGGAGATTTAATTATTTTGGCTGCAAGACCATCTATTGGTAAAACTGCATTAGCCTTAAATTTTTTAATTAACGCTGCAAAAGATGCTAAGGAAAATGAATGTGTAGTAATGTTTTCATTAGAAATGTCAGCAAATCAATTAATGGAGAGAATTGTAAGTTCTGAAACTGGTGTCAACTCTCGATTATTAAAAAATGGTAGTTGAAATAAAAATGATGATTATTTAATTGATGATTGTATTGAACGTATTGAAAGATTACCAATTATCATTGACGAATCATCTAATGCTTCTATTTTGGATATTCAGTCAAAGTTAAAGAAGATTTCTATTTCAAAGAAAATTAAATTAGTTGTAGTTGATTATTTGCAATTAGTTCAAGGATCAACAAAATTAGGTATTAATCGTCAACAAGAGGTTGCTCAAATTTCTAGAGCATTAAAATCATTAGCTAGAGATTTAAAAACACCTATTATTGCAGTTGCTCAATTATCAAGAAAAATTGAAGAAAGAAAAGGTTCAGATAAGAAACCTATTCTTTCAGATTTGCGTGAATCTGGATCAATTGAACAAGATGCAGATTTAGTTACATTTTTAGATTATGATCGATCGAATGTTGATGAAAGTAATTCTAATAATGTAATCAAGAAATATGAAAGCATTGTTGTAGTAGATTTTATAATTGCAAAACATAGAAATGGAGCAACTGGTGAAATCAAATTAGCTTTTGATAAATCTTGTGGAAAATATTCCAGTTATAAGAATAATTAGTATGCAATATTTTAAAGATATAAATGTTAGAACAAATTGAAGATCAATTATATTAAATGAAATGAACAAACAATATTTCAAAAATATTGATGATTTTCTTGTTAATGAATCGAACAATAAAATAATTTATCCAAAGAAAGAAGATATTTTCCGATGTTTTAATTTCTTTGATATCGAAGATACCAATATAGTAATCTTCGGACAAGATCCATATTTTAATGAAAACCAAGCAAATGGACTTGCATTTAGTGTTTATGAAAACATTAAAACACCACCATCACTAAAAAATATATTTATAGAATTAGAAAATGATTTATCTATTAGAAGAACTTGTACTGATTTATCTGATTGAGCAAAACAAGGTATCCTATTGATGAATACGATTTTGACAGTTAATGCTAAAGAACCGAATTCTCATAAAAATATTGGTTGATTAAAATTTTCAATAAATATCATTAAGGAAATAAACTCAAAATGCAATGATGTTGTTTTTGTTTTGTTAGGTAATCAGGCACAGAAATTTGCTAAATATATTGATATAACAAAAAATCATATAGTAACAGCATCACATCCATCTCCATTGTCTTGTCATAAAGGCTTTTTTGGTTCTAAAATATTTAGTCATATAAATGATTTATCTAAAGTTAAAATTGAATGATAACATATTCTACATATTTTAATAACTTGTGTATATTGTCTATGATTCAAGAAAAAATCAAATAAAGAATCATAATCATATATGAAAGGTAAAGGAATATACCATGGAAAGGAATACTAAAACTCTAGCTAAATATTTACTTGCAAAAGGCATTGAATCATATTTAAAAATCCAAAAGATGTTGTTTTTTGTATGTTGAAGAACACTTAAATAATAAATTAATAGATTATTTTTAAGAAAAAGATAACTTGAGGCTTGAATCTATGAGTCAGTGAATGTTGAGAGTTTTAGATACATGCAACCATTATTTCCAGTCGATGCTGAAAAAGAAGAATTTTATTAGATTGTAGTAAAGTAAAAGAAATTGATAAAAAATATGAAAAATATTTTGATAAATATTTCATTTGCAGCAAGTATTTTAGTTGATATGAGTCATAAAATGAATCATGACTTAATTCCTATGGGAGATATAGATCCAAATGCTGTGTGTTGTACTAGAATGATTGATGATGAAACTTTTACTAGATTTAGGAAATAATTAAATATAAATTCTTATAGGCATTAATTTGAATTTATTTCAATTTCGTTATTTTGAATATAACAATAAAATACATAATTTATGTTTTAAAAAATATGATGATTATGATTCAAGATGATTAAGGAATATTTTGAGAAATTTTCATGAAATTAAGGATGATAATAATTTTAACCATAGAGATGTTTTGTTTATAAAATTATAAAAAAATCATAGGAATTTATATGACAAATTGAACAATATTTTATTAATACTAATTTAAAGAATTTAAAATTATTTCAATGCAAAATCGATAAACAAGAAAGATTAATTTTTGGAATTCATAATGATTTAAAAAACAAACTAATTTTTGTACCACTTATTTTTTATCTAAATCATGTTATTTATTTAGATGATGAAAAAATTATAATAACAAAAATTTAATTGACAAATATAAATGTGATTTAAGTAATGTACAAGATGATATCAAGAATATAATTTATAGGAAATTAAATGAATGTTATAGAGATAAATGATAATACTTTCTTGTTTTAAACCATTATTTGTTTTTATTTATAATAGATTAAATTATTTTTTTAAAAAAGATATGATATAAATTATTATTATAATTTATAATAAAAATATGAAATTAAATAAAAAATTGTTGTTTTCAATCCTAGGTTTAGGTTTAGTAGTTGGTTGTACTGCTCCATTTTTGGTGTCTTGTTCTTCTACTCCAACGCCAATACAAGAATATTATGCAACTATCGATGGTAAAGAAGTTAAAGTTGGTGGTACCTTTTCTATACAACCTGGTATTGAGATTGGTGGAGAAACATTTACTAGTTCACCAGGTTTTGATTCTAAAAATTTAAATAAGCAAAAAGCAACAGCATTTTTTGATGTCATAGGTGCCTTTGTGACATGATTGTATGGTGCTGGTAATTCTATATCTACGTTGATATCTAGATCACCAACTACAAAAAACAATGTTAACCCAATAAACAATGCTTCAATTTCTCAAAATGGATTGGATTATGCATTAGCTTCTTATTTAAATGCCGGTAATTCAACTTATCGTGTTGGTTTAAAAAAAGTTAATGCAACTTTAGATTTACAAAATTCAATCGATACAAATTTTAAGCAATTTGTTGAACCGATAGCAGCGAACAAATCTTCTTTAGTTGAAGTTACTGATCCTAAAAATCCAGAAGGTAGTAAACCGACAAACATTGCCTTGGTTGCTAGTAATGTATCATTAACATTTTCTTGATGAAGATCTGAAAATCCACCAAAAATTTCTTGAATTTCTAGTCAGGAGAATTTGGATAAGCAATATAATCATGATTTTATGTTGAATGCTCCAAATGGTGTTAAACCAATTTTTGAATATACTTTAAATTTAAATGATATTAATTTTGAAGTTAATCAATATTCATTAACCACAATAGATGGCACTCAGTATTGATATCCAAATGGGACTTGAAGAATTGTTGAAAAAAACCATACTCCTTTTGCATTTGGAAAAGATTGAGCTAAAACTAATGAATTATTTACAAAAATAGATGAAGCAAATAAGATTGCTGCAGGGGATGTGACTAATGAAAATTTTGTAAATTTTATTAAAACCAATGGAAAAGATATTAATGCTAATCTTTCTCTTGTTATTAAATAGGTATAAAATTGCTTTATTTTTAAATTTGATAAAATTATTATATGAATTTATTAACAATTGTTGAATTTCTTGCTTGTTTTATTGGCTTATTACTAATAATATTCATTGCAAAAAAAATTTATTATCGATTTGTCTTAAAGAAAAAATTATATTTAATTCCAAGACCAACAACTAAAGGTATTGCGACAATTGGAGTGACTTTAGCATTATCAATTGCAGTTGTAATTTTATTAATATTAGTCACAGCAGATTTAGCATCTGTCATTTTTAGGTTATGGTCTGGTACAAGAATCATTGTAGAAGCTATATTAATTAAAATTGGTGGGTTATTATATGGACCAATTATTGGAATGTGTCTCGGTGCAGCTGTTGATTTTTTGTGTGTTGCATTAACAGCAGGTGTTTTTCATATTGGTTATTTTATTACAGCCATTTTTTTTGGTTTAATAGGTGGATTAATTAGAAAATTACTAACAACTAAGAAAATGAAATATTTTTGGTTTTCTATATATTCAACTATAATAAGCATTTGTTTAGCCATCGCTACAATATTTCTAGTTTATTTTACTAATACAATACAAACTAAATTTGATGTATCAATGTTAGGTATCGAAATAGAGTTAACCTTAAATCAAATAATTCTTATTTTTATTATTTCAATAATATTGCCAATTATAATTTTGTGGTCATGCTATTGTATCTATAAATGGCAATTAAAAAACAAGAAAATTAAAAGTAATTGATTTGGAGTTTTTGCACCTATATTCATGACAATTGCAATTAGTGAAGTATTTTGTAATATCTTATTTATTCCTGTGTTCGATGCAATGATATCACCACTTAATTATCAAACATGATTCCTAATAAGATTATTGCTATTTATCCCAATGGTTATCATTAATTTAGTAATTTTATTACCTGTATATAAAATTATTAGACCTATAATAAAGTATAATTATGAGGATGATATTGTTGATGATGTCTGTGTAGAGCAAAATAATAAACAATTATTAATATCTAAAATGTTTAAGAAAAAAGAGGTTATTAATGAAAGAAATAAAGAATAAATTATATGAATTATCACTAAAGTTGTTATTTGAGTTAAATGAAGATGAAATTGAAATTATTGCTAATAATTTTGATAATATTCAATCGAGTTTTGAACTAATAAAGAATATAAATCTAGAAAATGTTGAACCTATGTCATTTGTTGAACCAATAAGATTGGAAAATGTTATTAATGATGATGAATTTGTGGATTATGATTCATCTAAATCATTTAGTAATTGTAAATTTTTTAAAGATAATATGGTGGAGATTAAAAATGAAAAATAATACTATTCTAGATATTATTGAATTAAACAAAAAAAACAATAATAAATTTGATGATATTTATAAAACTAAAATTAATGATATTAATAAAGCAAATAAGGATTTTAATTGTTCTTTATCACAATTGGATTTTCATCATATTGAGAACAAGACATCAATTCTTAATGGAGTTTATTATTCACTAAAGGATAATATTGCTACCAAAAACTATACAACAACTGGTGGTTCACTTTTTTTAAAAAATTATAAACCTCAATATAATGCACATGTTAAAACGTTATTAGATAATGCAGGTGCTATTTGTATTTCTAAAGATAATTTAGATGAATTTGGTTTAGGAGGTACTGGAACATTTTCAGCTTTTGGAATTGTTTGCAATGCTAGAGATAAAACAAGATTATCAGGTGGTTCCTCATCTGGTAGTATAGTTATGGTTGCCTCTAATATTGTTCCTTTTTCTATTGCAACTGATACAGGTGATTCAATTAGAAAACCCGCCTCTTATCAAGGTGTGGTTGGTTTTAAACCATCATATGGTGCCATTTCAAGATATGGTGTATTTCCGTATTCACCTAGTTTAGATCATGTTGGAATTATTGCAAATTGTGTTAATGATATTGCAATTGTTTTTGGTGTTGTTGCTAAGCAAGACAATAAAGATATGACATCAATTGATTTAGAAGATGATTACTATAAGAGTTTAAATCAAAACTTTGATGCTAATAAATTAAAAATTTGCTTTCTAAAAGATGCTTTTGATGAGATGTTTGAACCAGATAAAACCGAATTTGAAAAGTATATTAATTGGTTAAAGAAACAAATTAAAATTGAAAATGTAAATTTTGGTTTAGATTTATTAAAATTAATATCACCTATTTATCAATCAATAAGTTATGGTGAGGCATCTAGTTGTTGAGCTAACTTAACAGGTATTTTATTTGGCGAAAGTGATGATGGTAAAAACTTTGTTAGTATTACAACTAATTCTCGTACAAAATTTTTTGGCAAGGAATTAAAGAGAAGATTTGTAATTGGTTCTTTTATAACCACAAAAGATAATTTCAATACAATTTTTATTAAATCAAAAAAGGTTAGAAGACTAATTGTTGATAGAATAAATGAAATATTTAATGAATATGATGTTGTTCTAATCCCGGGAGCATCATCTATTGCCCCACTAATAGATGATGTATTAAAAAATAAAATTGGTCCTGAAATTTGTAGTGATGCATTACAAATTGCAAATTTTTCTGGTTGTCCATCAATTACAATTCCTGCAATAGAAATTAATAAAATGCCACTTGGAATTAATATTAATTGTAAATATAAAAATGATAAGTTATTATTACAATTTGCGAAATACCTTGAATCAATAAATGGAGGTTATAATGATTAATTTTGATGTAGTAATTGGTATTGAAGTTCATGCGGTTATCAATACTAAATCTAAAATGTTTTCTAATGCAAAAAATGATTATAATTCAAAACCAAACACTCTTGTCTCATTCATGGATTTAGCATTACCTGGAATTCTGCCACTTGTTAATCGCAGTGTTATTGATAAAGCAATTATTTTAGCTGATGCTTTAAAGATGAAAATAAATTATAAGAATATCAAATTTGATCGTAAGAATTATTTTTATCCAGATTTACCAAAAGGTTTTCAAATCACTCAGCAATATTTACCAATTGGTCAAAATGGTTATATTGAAATCTTTGATGATAATAACAATATTAAAAAAATCAAAATAGAAAGAATCCATATTGAAGAAGATACTGCTAAACAATTTTCTGAAAATAATATAATTCAACTAGATTATAATAGAGCAGGTTGTCCATTAATTGAAATTGTAACTGAACCATGTATCAGTTCAGCTCAAGAAGCAATGAATTATTTACATGAACTAAAAAGATTATTAATTTTTAAAAATATTTCTTTTGCCAGACTTGAAGACGGTTTAATGCGTGCTGATGTGAATATTTCTATTAATCCAAAAAATAGTAAAAATTTTGGAACAAGAGTTGAATTAAAAAATCTAAATTCCATTTCAAATGTTGGAAAAGCAATTGAATACGAAATTAAAAGACATATTAGTTTATTATTGTCCAATCAAGAAATTATTCAAGAAACAAGAAAGTATAATGATGCTTTAAATATCACTGAGTCATTAAGATCTAAATCAGATGCAATTGATTATCGGTATATGACTGAACCAAATATTGTTAGTTTTTCATATAGTGATGATTATGTTAACAAATTAATTAGCAATTCAAATCCTTCACCTAGTGACATTAAAAAACATTTGTTATCAACAGAATTAAATGATGCACAAATTAGTTTTCTTTTAGATAATTATGATTACTATTGTTTGTTTGATAAAATAGTTAGAAAAATAAACAATTATAAGATAGTGTTTAATTGATTAAATGTTGAACTTGCTGGGATTTTGAATAAAAAAAATTTAACTATTAATAGTTTATCTCGTTTTCTTATTGATGAATTCATTGAATTATTAACATTATTGAATGCCCAAGAAATCAATTCAAAACAAGCTAAAATTTTATTTGAAAAATTATTTGATGATGATCAAAAAACTATTGTTGAATTGATTAGGTTATTAGGTTTTGAACAAATAAAAGATGAAAATGTAATTGGTTCTATTATTGATAAAATTATTGAACAAAATAAGGATTTAGTTAGTCAATATAAGGAGAGACCAGAAAGAGTAGAAAAATTTATAGTTGGTATGGTTATGAAAGAAACAAATTCTCAAGCCAATCCAGTAATTACTAATAAATTGATGTTACAAAAACTTTCTAGTTTTAAGTAATATTATTCAAAGTGAAATTTACAAATATTTGCATTAGAGAAATTATTTAAAATAAACTGATATGTTCTATTGTAATCAATGCTATTGTTTGGTAGTATGAAATGATATCTTTTTGCTACAAATTTGATAAATTCATTAAAATCCATATCACCATTTAATTTATAAAATTTTGTTAATTCATTATTATAGCAATTTTTAAAGTATGAATATATGACTTTAAGTACTTCTTCAATTGGAACAATATTTTGATTTATATTGTTTAAAGCAACTAATTTACATCCATCTTCAAAATTTTCAATTTTTTTAAAAAAAATACCTGGAGTATCTATCAGAAAATAGTTATCTGTTATTCTTCTAGTTTCTTGTTTTTTTGTAACACCAGATCTATTTTCTACTTTAAGTGTTTTTTTAAAACATAGTGCATTAATTAATGAAGATTTTCCTACATTTGGAATACCTACAACCATCCCAATAAACGATGGGGTAACTAAACCCTTGTTTTTGAGTGAATTAATCTTTTGTTCGAACATACAATTAAGTTTAGCAATGATTTTATTTTTTATATCTTTGTCTTTAATACTACAGTATAAAATATCATCGTCTATTTTGTTAATATCTGATAAATCTGATTTTAATGCAATTTGAATTATTTTTTTATTTTTGAAGATTTTTAGAAGCTCATTATTCTTTGTTATGTTAACAGCTCTAGCATCTAACACTTCAATTATAAAATCAATTTGATTAAGCTTGTTATTTATCTTATCAACAGCTTTTTTCATATGCCCTGGATATCAATTGATTTTTTGCACATCCATAATTAAAATTTAATATTCCCTCCAGAAAAGGGATTATTACCACTCTTAATCATGTTACTAAAATTAGATATCTTTTTGTTACCTTCTTCTCAACGTTTAAGTAGTTTGTTTAGTTCATCGATATTTCTACCTGAACCTCTTACAATTCTAAGTCTCCTAGATGCATCTTTTTTAAGAAGTCTAGGGTTTCTTCTTTCTTTGATAGTCATTGAATCCAATAAAACTCTCATAACCTTCATTTTCTCTTCGATTTCTACTTCTTTTTCATCAGTTAATTTTTTATTTAATCCTGGAATCATTCCCATTATTCCACCTATTGAACCCATTTTATTAATTTGTTCCATTTGTGTATATAAATCCTCAAGATCCATTTTTCCAGATAACAATCTTTCTAGTTGACTCTTTGCTTTCTTTTCATCAATAACATCCATTGCTTTTTCTGCCAAAGTTAAGACATCACCAAGACCTAAAATTCTATCAGCAATTCTTTCTGGATAAAATAAATCAAGAGCTGCAATTTTTTCACCCATACCAATGAATTTTATTGGTACATTTAAAATCGAAACCAATGATAAGGCGGCACCAGCTCTAGCATCAGAATCCATTTTAGTAACAATAATACCAGTTAGATTTAATTTGTTATTAAATTCATTTGCTACATTGACAATATCTTGTCCACTCATTGAGTCAACAACTAGTAAGATTTCATCTGGTTTTAGAATTTTTTTAATATTAACTAGCTCATCCATTAATTTTTCATCTGTTTGTAATCTACCAGCAGTATCAACAATAATAAAATCATTTTTATTTTTATTGACAATTTCTTCTACTTCTTTAATGGTAATGGTAGGATCTTGAGTACCATGATCATAGAAATCAAATTTGTTTTGATTAGCCAATTGTTTTAATTGATCAATTGCAGCAGGACGATAAACATCACAGGCAACAAGCAAAGGATTTTTCTTTTCTTTGTTTCTTGCATATAAAGCTAATTTAGCACAGGTTGTAGTCTTACCTGAACCTTGTAGTCCAACCATCATTATCTTGTTTGTTTTTTGTTTAAAATTAATAGTTTTTTCATTTTTACCAAGAATTTCAACTAATTCTTCTTTAATTATTTTTAAAACAAAATCTGATGGTGAAACATCTTTTGAAACAACTTGACCTACAGTTTTTTCTTTAATATTATTGATAAATTTTTTAACAACTGATAAGTTAACATCAGCATCAATTAGAGAAATTCTTATTTCTCTAATAACTTCTTTTATATCGTCTTCTTGGATAGTATTATTAGCTAATTTTTTAGCCATAGATTTAGTAACAATACTAGTGATCATTGAATTTAGCATTTTATATTTTAACCCTTACAAATATGTTTAAATATCTCTTATTATAGTATAATTATTATAAAAAATATAGATTATTAACAAGTTAGGTGGTATATGAAATTAAAAACAAAAAAAATCATTTTTTACTCATTAGTGGCTTCTACGGTTGCTTTTACAGGAGCAGGATTAGGATGTTTATTTGGATGAGCTCAAGTTGATAAAGTTGATTTTAAAACTATTACATCAAATGAAGTGGCTTATAACTCTAATCACACTGGATTAGTTACAGGTTCAATTTTAACTGGATTTGCTGCAGCTAGTTTATTAGTGTTAGTTGAATTTGGTTTATCTTATTTCTTTGCTTTAAAATTCATTAATAATAGAAAAGAAAAAATGAAGAAAGAAGCTCAATACAATAGCACTATGTTGAACAAAAAAACAGATCCATTAGTAATAAAGAATGCTACTAAACCATCTACTAACCTAGATAACAAGAAACGTTAATTAATATGTATAAATCTGAATTAACAAAAATATGAAGTGAAGTTGTTGCATCAATAAAGCCTTTATTTTCTAATCAAAGTATTTTTCAAGATTGTATCGCTCCAACTTCTGTCATAGGTTATGAAAATTCTATACTACATGTTTCTGTTCCATCTATATTTGCTAAAAGTATTTTAGTTAATGACTATAAAGATAAAATCGATGAGATATTAAGAGAAAAATTAAAAACAAATGTTAATGTGGAATTTTTGTTGCCCGATGAAAAGAAATTATCCAGGTTTGATAATGAAATGATTGATTCAACACCTACAAATACTGATAATGGGTTAATTAAAGAATATACATTGAATAATTTTGTTGTTGGAGAATTTAATAAAAGTGCCTATAATGCTATATGTGCTATTTCGAATAAATTAGGTACAATCTATAACCCATTATTTATTTATGGTTCTACTGGACTTGGGAAAACTCATTTAATGATTGCACTTGGTAATCTTTTTTTTGATAAATATCCTAATAAGAAAATTAAATATATTGAATGTGATGTTTTTATAAGAGATGTTTTTTCTGCTATTTCAAAAGGTGGTAATTTTGTTGAGGAATTGAAAAATTATTATAGTTCTATCGATTTATTATTAATTGATGATATTCAATATCTTTCTGGCAAAGAAAAGACAAATGAAATATTTTTTTCAATATTTAATAATTTAGTTAAAAATAATAAACAAATTGTAATTACATCAGATAAAAGTCCTGATTGTTTAGATTCGTTGGAAGAACGAATGGTTTCAAGATTTAATTCTGGACTTACTATCAAAATTAATAAACCAGAAGTAGATGCTTTAAAAAGAATTATTCTTAACAAAATAAATGAAGATATTAATAGTATGATGTTTAGTGATGATGCAATCAATGAAATTGTAAAATATTATAATAATGATTTAAGGAAATTAATAGGATTTTTAAATCAAATTAGTTTTTATGCTATCCAAAACTTATCACCAAATGATGTAATTACTAAAGAAATTATTAATAAATTTATGAATGAAAATTCTTCTATAAGTTTAAATTTTGATTTAAAAATTAATCCTGAAATAGTTATTTCTACCATTTGTAAATGATACTCAGTCAAAGAAGAATTGGTAAAAGGTAAATCAAGACTTAAAAACTTAGTTTCAGTTAGACATATTTGTATGTATATTTTAAGAGAAAAACTTAATATGAATTACACTGATATTGGTAGATTATTTTCCAATAGAGATCATACAACAGTTATGAGTGGGATTGCTAAAATTACAAAACAAATTGAAACTGATGAAAAACTAAGAAAATATTTAGAAGATTTATATACTAAACTTTCTTAGTAAAATATTAATTCATTTATATTGTTTTTTTATTTTGGGCTTAATTTATTTCTTAAACGTCAAATAATTAAGATTAAAACAAGTAATAATGAAAAACCACCAACAAAAAATAAAAATATGTAAACCAATTAACATTATTTTTTAGCTCACCAATTAATAATGAAGAATAGTTTTTATTTTGAATAATATATTCAAAACGATTTCTAGGTGGTTCATAATTTTTAACATCAATTAAAATTTCAATTGCAGCCGATTCAATAAAGATTCCTTTTGTAATACTGTCAATTAAAATTTTATTTTTGTTAATAGTAATTTTAGTAGGATTGTAAATAAGAGGTATTTCTTTACCACACTCCACAAAATTATCAATTTCATATTTTAAGTAATCCTCTAGTTGTTGAGATATTTCTATAGGGTTTGTTGTAAATTTATTTGGAATAAAACTATAAATCACTTCATCCTTAATTATAGATT
>CASEIK010000042.1 GCA_949288005.1 uncultured Mycoplasmataceae bacterium
TTCATCACTTTGGGCCGTTAAGAAAATAATAGGAATATCATAATAAGCTTTAATTTCATTATATAAAGAAAAGCCATTACCTTCTTTTAATGAAATATCTAATAAGATTAAATCTATAGATTGTTGTTGGAGTATTTGCATAGCCTTTTTTTGTCCATCAACAGCTATTAAATGATAACCATTTTCTCTTAAATAAGAATTTAAATGCTTAACGATTTGTAAATCATCTTCAACCAGTAAAATTTTTTCCATAATACCACCATTCAAATTATAACAAAAAAAGCTAATCGTGAATAGATTAGCTTAATAAGTTCTCACAGGTAAAACCAATTGAATAATATCTTCTCTTTCAAAGTCTTTAATAATAAATGGCTTCATTTCACCAGTAAATAAGACTCTCACTTTTTGTCCGTTAATACTCTTGATAGCATCAGTTAAATATCTGGCACTAAATGAAATTTTTAAAGGTTCACCTTTATAGAAAGCTCTAGATAAGTTTTCTTCTACTGACCCAATTTCTTGAGAGAATGAAGATAAGATCACTGTATCCTGATTCATTGTGAGTTTAACGATATTTGTTTGTTCATTTGTCAGTAATGATGCTCTATCAATAGAATTTAATAAACTTGTGCTATCAATACTCATAGAATAATCAAAACTATCAGGAATTAAACGACTTGTATCAGGGAAAGTTCCATCAATTAATCTTGTTTGAATTAAAACATGATCAAAAACAAATAAAACTTTACGATCAGATACATATAAATCAATCAGTTCATCTTTTTCAATAATACGACTAATTTCAATTAAACTCTTTTTAGGAATAATAATATTAAATGAAATATCAGAATCAATATTTAAAATACGTTTTGCTAAACGATAACTATCTGTCGCAATACATTCTAAAACATGATCTTTAGCTTTGAAGTTAACTCCTGTTAAAACAGGTCTTGTTTCTTTTTCACTTGTCGCAAATGAAGTTTGTTCAATGGCTTCTTTTAAATCAATAGATTTCATCTGTAAATTAACACCTGTTTTATTTAAATCAATACGAGGATAATCAATATAAGATGTTCCATTTAAATCAAAACGAGAGTTAGCTCCTTCAATTCTTGTAAGTGTTCCATCTACAATAAAAATATGTACATCTTCAGAATCAATCTTTTTAATAATTTCTAATATATATTTAGATGATAAAACAACACTACCAGGTTCAATAATATCAATATGGTCTTGAATACTTGTTTGAATTGTAATATCACTATCACTACCAGTTAAAATAAGTTCATCTTCTTTTAAATCAAATTTAATACCAGTTAAAACAGGTAATGGACTTTTTATAGAAACAGCTCTTGAAACTTTAGTTAGAGCATTCAATAATTCCAATCTTTTAATCTTAAAATTCATAAATGATCTCCTTTATATTTTATATTATTTAAATAATAACATAATAATAATATTGTGCACAATATGCATAAGTGAAAAAAAGTGACGTTTTATTCATTGTTTTTTTATTTTTATGATGTGTATAAGTTGTGGATAAGTGTGCATAACTTTTACACAAGTTTCTTTTTAATATCTTGAATAGCTTGACGATAATTCATATCTTTTTCTAATTTCTGTTGAACTTTATGACAAGCTTTCATGACAGTTGAATGATCTCTTCCACCAAATTCATGACCAATTTGAATGAATGAAATATCTTCAATGAGTTCTCTGACTAAATACATGGCAATATGTCTTGCGACAATAATACTAGATGTTCTTGATTTAGAATTAATTTGAGCGACCGTTAAATTATAATAATCAGCAACACATTTCTTTATATTTGAAACAGTTAATTCTTTTTTCTGTGTTGGCTGACTATAAGAATCACTAAAGGCTTCTAAGGCAAAATTCAAGTCAATAATATCTAATTTTTTACCACATATGAGCTTATAAAATAATAATCTTTTTAAACTTCCTTCTAGTTCTCTGACATCAGTATTAAAATGAGTGGCAATAAAGTCTAAAACTTCTTCCGTTATTGGATAATCAACATTTTCAATTTCTATTTTCTTTCTTAAAATGGCTTTAGCCGTTTCAAATTCAGGTGTATCAATACTTACTGTTAAACCAGATGAAAATCGACTGACTAATCGACTTTCCATTCCCTTTAGATCACGTGGCGGTTTATCTGAAGTAATGACAATCTGTTTTTTATTACTAATTAAAGTATTAAAAATGTTGAAAAAGATCTCACTTGATGATTCTTTTGTAGCCATGAATTGAATATCATCTATTAATAATATATCCATTTGACGATATTTATAGTTAAATTCATCCATTGCATGATTAGCTAATGATTGAATATATTCATTCACAAAGTTCTCACTTGTTGTAAATAAAACATTTATAGATGGATCACGTTTTTTAGCATAATTTCCAATAGCATTTAATAAATGTGTTTTTCCTAATCCTGAATTACTATGAATAAATAATGGACTATAAGAAATACCAGGTTTCATAGCAACCGCTAAAGATGCATTTTGAGCAATTCTATTACTGTTTCCAATAACGAAATTATCAAAAGTCAAATCAGGATTTAAGTGATCATCAAAATGTAATAAATGTTCTTGTTTTGCATGACTTTGTTTAAAATCTTCTTCAGTCATTAAATGTAGCTGATAGTGTCCATTTGTGACAGTATTGTAGATTTCCTGTAAATGCGTTAAATAAGGTTCTACAACATCTAAGCTCCATTTTGTATCAATGGTGATTGTCACGACACTTCCTACAATGTCTTTGATTTCTAAGGTAGTGAAAAAAGAATCAAAAGTAATTTTATCTAATCCATAATCATCAAGTTTTCCTTGGAATAAACTTAAAGTTTTTTGCCAGTTCATATCTAAATTGTTCATTTTCACCATCTCCAAGACACATTATAAAGGAAAAAGTGAATAAATAGAAGATGAAAAAAAATACGCACAAGTTATTCACATAGTTATGCACATCAAATTATATTGAATTGACGGGCTTTTTTTAGTTTTACACAAATTTCATAATATCGAAATTGTGCATAAAAAGTTATGCTATGTGCATAATTGTGCACAAAATGATTTTATTTTTTTAATTCACATAAAAAGCAACAAATAATGCACAAGAAAAATGTCGATATAAGTGAATAAATGTAGAGTTATGCACAATTGTGAATAACTTTTAAGCGTTTGTGCATAAGTTGTGAATAGACGTAAATACTCCTGATAAATGATATGCACAAATGAAAGTAAATAGAACTTTATCAGGAAAGAAAATGCTTGAATAATCAAATAATTTTCTATATTTTCATTGACTTATAAAAGCAAAACCCATATAATAATGGGGCATATGTTATTGTGTATAAAAAAATTTATTATTTTGGAGGTGTAATCAATGAAAAGAACATATCAACCAAATAAGAGAAAAAGATCAAAAACTCATGGTTTTAGAGCTAGAATGGCAACAGTAGGCGGAAGAAAAGTACTTGCTCGTCGCCGTAAGAGA
>CASEIK010000043.1 GCA_949288005.1 uncultured Mycoplasmataceae bacterium
AATTGTTAATCTTTTTATTTCAAAATTTGAAGGTTTATACTTATTTGTTGAAAATGGTTTCATTTTACTCACTCCTATTTAAAATTTTATGGAGAAAATTCTATTTTTATAAAATGGTTCATTTTCGTTATTTATTTGTAATTTTGTGATATTTTCTACTTTTTTTATTTATGAGTATAATAATAGTATAGATAAGGAGTTTAATATGAATACACAAATCAAGAACAAGAAATGAAAGTATATTGCAATGTCAATACTATTTGTAGGTTCAATAGGGATAGTTCCACTAATTGCAACATCATGTTCAAATGCAACATCTACCACAACAGTTGTTAATGAAAACTTATTAACAATTCAAAATAAGTATGAACAATATGAAAGTCAATACTTAACAAAAAATTCAGCTAAATTACCAATTTTTGGTTATAGTGATCCAAAATCAAGCTTTGATTCATTAATTACAAATGCTGAAAATGCAATTAATGCATTACAAAATTACAAAAATAATCATTCCCTTTCACAAGATGAAATAATATGAATTGATTCATATATTTTTAAGTGAGAACTAAAAATACAAAATATTAGAAGTGGTATGGTTTATTTAGGAGCAAATCCAATTACAGGTACTAGAATCTTATCTTCTTCGTCAAATCATATTAGTGATATTGTAAAAAGTGCTATCAATATCTATCCATTAAATCCTGAAACTGGTGATCCAGATACTTCAGCAGCACCAGATGCTGAACTTGTTAATAACCTTGCAAGTAGTATGGATGATGCCACATCATCAATTAATGATTTTAAACAAATGTTAAAGTATGGACAAGAAACATATGGATATCAACCATCAACTATTGCTAAAAAAATATTAATTAACCAATTCTTAAATTTCTTTTATCAAAATGAATTAAACACTTTTGCAGATGATACTAGTGCTAATTATGCAATTAAAATTGCACAATTAATCAATTACCCAAATACACCAAAAAATTATTTTAGTGATTTGTTAACTACTATTGACACATTATCACTTAGTGATAAGCAAAAGAATGAAATTAAAACTAGTTGTGCTAATTTAGAAGTTGCTCTTGATAATTTTGTTGAATGATATTCAAATGATTATTATGTAGATGTAAATTCTTTTGGTCCTGTAAATAATATAAATCCAATAATATTACAAAAAACTAATAATTTTGGTGGAAATGATGATGAACATGAAAAAACAATTATTGCTGGAAAAAGTAATACTAAAATTTATGGTGTTGGATTATCAACTAATAATTTACAAGAAAAAAACATTGGTATTGGTTTTATGAAATTAAAAGGTGGTGCAAATAATCCATTTGCTTCAGGTAATGAAGTTTATCAACAACTATTAATGAATAATAACTCAATTAATACAAGTGCAGTTGATATTTATAAAAAAGGGATTGAATTAACAAATGATGCTTTAACGAAAATGACTAATATTGCAAAACAAGTTAAAGATATTGTTATTGATGGAATAGCAGATAATACAAATATTTGATATGATAATGATGGAATTGGTCCTAATCAAAGTGCACAAGTAACATTAGGTTCAATTAATAATTCATCCTCAATTGGCAATACAGATCAAAAAATATTTAAGCAATTTAATATATGATTAAATCAAGAAGATTTCTTCTGAGGTCGTGAACATTTAGATGGTGATAAATTAACACAATTTATTAATGATTATTGAACAAATCCAAAAGATGAACAAATTGCTAGCTATAAAAATGTAATTATTACTCAAGGTTATCAAACTAATTGAGAAGGTAATAATACTATAAATGGTGAAGCAACTGGTACAGTTACAGGGAACCAAGCATTAGCAGGAGCAGTATTATCTTTAAAAGATTATATTGATTTTAAAACATCAACTGATTCAACATATAATCCAAACTTTAATCCTATAAAAGATTATGTGATTTCACCATATAACTATGATATTAGAGTTGATATTGGTGTTGGTATGGAAGGTCCAAGAGGTTCATGTCAATTCCAATACAATTGTGATCCATATTATTCATTACCAAAATGAAGTGTTTCAT
>CASEIK010000044.1 GCA_949288005.1 uncultured Mycoplasmataceae bacterium
TATAAAATATCGTGGTGATGATTCATTATGGCGTACAGCACGTCATGATAATATTCTAATTGATACAAGTGATGAATCTTTACATGATATAATAGGTTTAAGATTTAAATAAAAACTTTTAGTTTTTGGTAGCACAATCGAGTGCTACTTTTTATTTATGAAGCAATCTATATAAAACTGATGAAACAAAGAAATATAGAATTTTATTTTCGTTTATGTTAGAATTAACGCGAGGTGAATTCAATATTATGAAAAAAATATTTATTATAGGGGTATTAATTTTATCAATAATATTAACTGGTTGTTCTAAAAAAATAACATGGGAGGATAACATAGTTAATGATATTAAAATTATTGAAGAAAGTGGATTTTATGCAGGGTGGCAAAATGAAGAAAGTCTAGATAAGTTAACTGAAGATCTTAATCTTGAAATAGAACAAGAAGGCTATGACTTTAAAGTGAAAATAATAAATATAGCTTGTTATTATGAGGAAGGTACTTATTCTGAATATGTTATTTTTGAGCAATTTGAAACTTCTGAACAAGCAAATAATTATTATAACCGTGTATTATCTCGTGAAAATAGCAATATAAACTTTTTAAATATGAAAATATAGTTATAAGTATAACTTCTAATAAGGCAATTGAATTATTAGATTATAAATTTGAATAGGATTAATTCTGTAGCACATAAAAAAGTGCTACTTTTTTTATTTTATTACTAGTCAAAAGAGGTTATTTTTCTCCATATAGTGAAGAACAAAACAAACCATGGTTAAATTATTGTTTCTTCAAAATTCACGATGAAATTTTTAAATATCATCTAAATATATGGAGGTAAACTTATGTCAAGTAAAAACATAAACAATTATGGTTCTACTGCTGAAACTGAAGATAAAGTTCAAACAGCTGGAACGACAAACATTTATAAAACTAATGATTTAGTATCTAATGGTTATAAGGATTTTTCAAATAAATGTATACTAAGAGGAGCAGTTATTTTTTGTCAACATGGCTTTTTAGGCCATGATAAAACTATGTTACCATTACTAGAAGCTTTAGAAAATAAAACATTAAAAAATGACAGTTATGCATATTTTTGTAAAGAAATTTTGGATTACAATGAATTAAGTGATTTTAATTTAACTTTAAAAGATATTTTAGATACTCATGAAAAATATCCAGAAAAAAACATTTTTGTTCGAACACTGTTTTCTAATCCTATTTATGGAAATGTTAAAACACAGGCATCCCAACTTAAAGAAATGATTAATAAAGTTAGGGCAAAATATCCTACAATTCCGGTTGCTTTAATTGGCTATAGTAAAGGTGGGGTTGTAAATTTAAAATGTGCCATTGATAATCCTGGTTTAATTGATAAGGTAGTAAATATTGGTACACCACATGATGATACATTGGTTCAAGATTTAATTCAAATTATCGGTAATGGATTAAAAGAAAAATTTCCTGATTGGGGTTTGATTTCTTTTAAACCTGCAAGAGATGCAATTCAGTTTTTAGTAAATAATGTTAATGAAATAGTAGATAAAATAATGGAGGGGACAATCATTTATAAAAATCTCAAAAGTGAATGGAATGAATTAACAAACAAACCTAAATTTACTCCTATTGCAGGAGAAGCCATTGTTATTAATGGTGAATTTAATGGTGATTTCATTGTTCCTACAGAATCTGCAATGGCAGAAGGTTTTAGAGGTAGAACATATTTAAGTAGACTTAATGACTTTAAAGTAGATTCAGATAGATTAACGATTACAACTTCTCAATTAAGAGACGCAATGGGAAATTGTGATGTTATCTTAGATGTTCTAGGTACTTTTTCTAAATATATTATTGGTAAAGACATTGTGAAGATAATTGAATGCTTAATTGATATTGTAGCTAATATTATTCAAAATGGAGATAACATAGTTGATTGTTTTAAATTAGCTCATCTAGATATATTTGGAACTCAAAAATTTATTTTAACACATGACGAGATATTATATCATGTGGTTGAGGGTTTGAATGCTTAATGTTGATTTGGCTAGGTTAAAAACTAGCCTTATCTTTCTTAAGAGGTGATGAAGATGTTACATAAATATCTTTGTAGAATAGTAACAAATGCCTATCAAATTATTAATGATGGTATTTATTTTGAGAATGAGTTAAATAAATTAAAAAACCGCGAAAGGACAGGGATTAATAAGCTTGATAAATTGATGAATTTTCATCAATTAGTAGTAGATAAATTAGGTAGAGTTTCTTTTGATAATATAATTAATGCATTTATGATTGTATCTGATTTAACTTTAACTAGTGAGAAAAGAAATCTTCTATCTGATTTATTTTATAAAGAAAACATTATTAAAATATGTGAAGTATTTAGTGATTTATTAAAAAGAAATATTAAATATTTATTACTTTT
>CASEIK010000045.1 GCA_949288005.1 uncultured Mycoplasmataceae bacterium
AAAACACTAAATTGTCTATGTTATTAAAAAAATCTTTTAAAAAAAACATTAGTATGTATAATTAGAATATTAATTTAACAATGTGTATGAGAGGTATTAATGATAGAGAAGCTATTGGAAAATGCAAAAGAAATTATTAAAACCAAAGAAAATGGTATTGAAATGAGTGAACTATGAAAAATGGTTTCCAAAAAATTAGGGTTAAGTATTGATGATGATTTAATAAGTGATTTTTACCAAGAAATGATTGAAAATAACGATTTCATCAAATTAGATAATAATAAATGAATTTTAAGAGAGATGTTATCACATGAACAATACCAAAATATATCTAAAAGTCTATTTAACAATGGATTAGATGATGAGGAAGAAAACTTTAAAGAATTTATGTCTGAAACTGAAATTAAAGAACATAAAAATGGTTATCGTAACATCGATACTTCTCAACTTGAAATGGATGATGATGAAAAACAGGATGAAGAACAAACTAATTTTGAAGATACAATAGATGATGAAGGTGATTATGAATAATAAAAAAATCGTAAATATGAAGGATATGTTAATTAAAGCTAGAACATTCAATTATGCAGTTGCTCAATTCAATACAAATAACTTTGAATGAACTGCAGCTATTTTAGAGGCTGCTCAAGAATCAAGATCACCAGTAATAATTGGTGTATCAGAAGGTGCAACAAAATATATGTGAGGTTTTAAAAATGTTGTTGATATGGTAAACAATATGATAATTGAAAAGAACATTACAGTACCAGTTGCAGTTCATTTAGATCACGGAAGTTATGAAGCATGTGTTAATGCTCTAGAAGCTGGATTTAGTTCAGTGATGTTTGATGGAAGTTCGTTACCGATTGCTGATAATCTTATTAAATCTGACGAAATTATCAAATTAGCAAAAAAATTTAATGCGTCAGTTGAAACTGAAGTTGGTGGTATTGGTGGTACTGAGGATGGCAAAACTAGTACTGGTGAAATCGCAAATATTGAAGAATGCTTAATGATGTCAAAATTACCAGTTGATGCATTAGCTGTTGCTGTTGGTTCTGTTCATGGTATTTATCCTAAAAATTGAAAATCACTAGATTTTGAATTATTAAGTAATGTTAGTTCTCTGATTTCTATTCCTCTTGTACTTCATGGTGGTACAGGTATACCGAACGATCAAATAAAGAGAGCAATAATAAATGGAGTTTCAAAAATCAATGTTAACACTGAATGTCAATTAGCATTTGCAAAAGCTACTAGAGAATACATAAAAAAAGGGTATGATCAAGATTTGACTAAAAAAGGGTATGATCCAAGAAAATTGCTAGCACCTGGTAAAGAAGCAATTAAAAGAGTGTGTATTGAAAAGTTCAAAGAATTTGGTTCTTATGGAATAATTAAGGATTAATATGAGTTTGTCAACTGGTATAATTGGTCTTCCAAATGTTGGTAAATCAACATTATTTAATGCAATTACAAATTCTCAGGTTGAAGCTGCTAATTATCCGTTTGCTACAATAGAACCTAATGTTGGTATTGTAAATTTACCAGATAGTAGACTTGATAAACTTGCTAGTATTGTTAATCCTGAAAAGACAGTTTACTCACTAGTAAAATTTGTAGATATTGCAGGTTTGGTAAAAGGTGCAAGCAAAGGCGAAGGTTTAGGTAATAAATTTTTGCAAAACATTAGAGATGTAGATGCAATTATTCATGTAGTTAGATGTTTTGAGGATCAAAATATTACACATGTAAATAATAGTGTTGATCCTTTAAGAGATGTAGAAACAATTAATCTAGAGTTGATTCTTTCTGATTTGGAAATAGTAAATAATAGAATCAATAAGATAAAGAAAACCGTTCAAGCAACTAAAGATAAAATATTAGAAGCAGAATATAATGTTTTGAACAAAATATTAAATCAATTAGAGAACAGTAAGCTAGCAATCGAGGCAGAATTAAATGAAAAAGAAAAAGAAATAATTAAGCATTTTAATTTGATAACATTAAAACCTTACATGTTTGTAGCAAATGTTTCCGAGACTGAAATTTCCACTAAATCATTTAATTCTCATTATAAGAAATTGGAAGAATTTGCTAAAAATAAAAATATTAAAATATTACCAATTAGTGCAAAAATTGAGTCAGAAATATCTAAGATGAATAGTGATGATCAATTGATTTTTTTAAATGAATTAGGAATAAATGAACCAGGATTAAATAAGGTAATTAGGAATGCTTTTGAAATGCTTGATTTATGTACTTTTTTTACTGTTGGAAAAAAAGAAGTTAGATCTTGAATATTTAAAAAAAATAGTTTAGCTCCTCAATGTGCTGGTGTAATTCATTCAGACTTTGAAAAAGGTTTTATTAGAGTAGAAGTAATTAAATATGAAGATTTTATAAAATACGGAAGTGAGGTTGCGGTTAAAGAAGCTGGAAAATTAAATGTTGAGGGGAAAAGTTATTGTGTACAAGATGGTGATATTTGTAATTTTAGATTTAATGTTTAAAGGGATTAACAATGTCAAAATTTAGAGCGTTAAAATTACCAAATGGTTGAATTGAAGTTATATGTGGTCCAATGTTCGCAGGAAAATCGGATGAGTTAATTAGAAAACTTAAGAGATTAGAGTATGCTGATGTTGAATATATTATTTTTAAACCAAAAATTGATACTAGAACCACAAATGAAATTAGATCAAGAACAGGTTTATCTAATTATGCACACCAAATTTCTGACCCATATAGAATATTAGATCATATTATGAATGATAGAAATACTTATAAAGTTGTTGCTATTGATGAGGCACAATTTTTTGATGAAAAATTAACTGATGTTTGTGATATACTTGCAAATCATGGTTTTGTTGTTTATGTAGCAGGTTTAGACCGAGATTTTAGAGGTGACCCATTTGGTCCTATTCCATCTTTACTTACTAAAGCAGACGTTATTCATAAATTGACAGCAATATGCACTGAATGTGGTGCACCAGCGACAATGACTCAAAGATTGATAAATAATAAACCAGCAAGTTATGATTCAGATTTAGTATTAATAGGTAATACAGAAAGTTATGCACCTAGATGTAGACATTGTCACATTGTTCCTGGTAAAAAAATAAATGAAACACAACAAAAATTTATAAGATTCACCGGTCGATTGAGAAATAGTTAATTATTATTTTTTAATTTTATTTTCAATTCATCTAAATCTTCACTAGATACATTAGTTGGTGCAGAAGTTAAAACATCAAAACCTGAGGAATTTTTTGGAAAAGCTATTACATCTCTAATACTTGATGAATTAGTAAGAATCATCATTAAACGATCTACACCTATTGCTAATCCACCATGTGATGGTACTCCATATTTAAATGCTTCAACAAAAAAACCAAATTTATTAATAACATCTTCTGAACTAAGACCTAATGAATTGAACATTCTAGTTTGAACATTTTGATCATGAATTCTGATTGAACCACCACCTAATTCAAAACCATTTAAAACAATATCATAACTTCTTGCCTTAGCATTTTTCTTATCAACATCAAATGTGTCAATACTTTCTACTGTTGGGCTTGTAAATGGATGGTGTGCTGCCACATATTTTTCTTGATCTTCATCATATTCATATAATGGTCAATTAACAATTCAAACGAATTTAAAGTCATTCTCTTTTTTTAAACCACAAATAGTAGCAACTTCATTTCTAATCGCACCAAGTGATTTTAATGCTATTTTACATTGATCAGCCACAAACAATAATGTGCCATCTCCATTAATATTTAAACTATCAATGACATCTTTTTCAATTACATTAGCAACTGATCCAGCAACAATTTTATTATTAGCAACATGTAGTCATGCTAAACCTTTAGCTCGATTATACTTTGCAATTTTTTCAAGTTGTTTAATTTGTGAAGCATTTAATAATACATTTGGGACAAATATATATTTAATTGTTCCTCCATTAGTTATAATGTTTTTAAAAATCTTAAATTCTGTATTTCTAAAATTTTCAGTTACATCATTTATCAATAAATCAAATCTTAAATCTGGTTTATCTGTTCCATAGTTTTCTATTGCAAAATCATAATCCATTCTTTCAAAAGGGATCTTAATTTTAATGTTCATTTTCTTAAAAACATTAAACAATAACTTTTCAACAATTTCTTGAACATCATCTTCATCAACAAAAGACATTTCAATATCTATCTGTGTAAATTCTGGTTGTCTATCTAAACGAAGATTTTCATCTCTAAAACATTTTGCTATTTGGAA
Organism: uncultured Mycoplasmataceae bacterium; assembly: GCA_949288005.1. Lineage (GTDB taxonomy): Bacteria > Bacillota_I > Bacilli_A > Mycoplasmatales > Mycoplasmoidaceae > Mycoplasma_L. The sequence continues at coordinate 4,285 of CASEIK010000045.1, forward strand.
ATATCTATCAAAAGTAGAGATCATCAACAATTGCTTGTATAATTGTGGAGATTGTGGTAGTGCAAAAAATTTACCTATATTATTCCTAGTAGGGACAATATAATCTTTTGCACCTTCAGGTGTTGGTTTACATAAAATTGGTGTTTCAATTTCAATAAAATTGTTTTCTATTAATGTTTTTCTTACTTCATTCAGTACAATTGATCTTAAAATTATTTTAGATCTAACATCTTCTCTTCTTAAGTCTAAGTAACGATATTTTAGTCTTATATCCTCATTAGCATCAACAAATTCATTGTCAATTACAAATGGAGTATTTTCAGCTTTAGATATAATTTCAATATCATCTAATTGAATTTCGAATTCTCCAGTTTTAATTTTTTCATTTACAGAACTTCTTCTTATAACCCTACCTAAAATTTTTACAGTACTTTCTTTTGGTAAATGCAATATTTCATCAAACATATTACAGTCATTATTAACAACAACTTGAACAATTCCCGTTACATCACCTATATCCAAAAATATAAGATTACCTAATTTTCTATTTTTCTTGACTCATCCATAAATGCAAATTTTTGAATCTAAATGATTTTTGTTTACATTTCCACAATATACTCTATTGTTACCTAACACTATAATCACCAACCTTCTTCTTTAAAAAATCTACTATCTCATTAATTTTAATTTTTTCTTCCTTATCAATATTTGATTGATCCTTAACAACAATAACTTGTTCATCAACCTCTTTATCACCAAGAATAAAAACAAACTTAGTGTTCTGATTTTGTGCAAATTTAAAATGCTTCTTTAATTCAAATGTATTTGTTAACATATCAGAGCTATAACCTTGTAATCTCAAAATATCTTGAAGTAATGCTGCGGCTTTAAAAGCCTTAGCAGACAATGGTGCAAAAGCAATATCTAAATCATTATTAAAACTAAAGAAATCAGGATTATCTTCACTAATAGCTAAAATCATTCTTTCTACACCTAAACCAAAACCAATTCCAGGAACATCTTTTCCTCCAGTAGCAGCTACCAATGAATTATAACCACCACCACCAATTAATGTAGATTGACCTTTTAGTTTATCTGAATCTGATATAAATTCAAATACTAAACCAGAATAATAATCCAAACCTCTAACTAAATTGTTATTAACAATATATTTTATTTTGAAAAAATCTAATTGTAACTTTAGCTGGTCAAAGTATCTTTTCTCTTCTTCTGAAAGAAACTTATCTAGTTTTGGTGCATTTCTAACAAAATCCTTTGATCCATCTTCTTTATCATCTAAAATTCTTAATGGATTTTTATCTAATCTAGCAAGTGAGTCAGGAGACAATTGATCTTTATATTCACTAAAATATTTTTTAAGTTCATCAATTCATTTTTTTCTACTTTCACTACTACCAATATTGTTAATTTCTAAATGAAATTTTCTAATACCTGAACCATTAATAATTGATTCAGCTAATAATAAGATTTGTACTTCATCATTGATTTGATAATTACCAATGCATTCAACACCGAATTGGTGAAATTGTCGTTGTCTTCCAGATTGCGGTCTATCATATCTAAACATTGGACCAAAATAAAATAACTTTAATAAATAGTTACTACTTTCAATCATTTTATTTTCCACAACAGCTCTAATAACTCCAGCAGTACCTTCGGGTCTTAATGCCATATCCCTATTGCCTTTATCTTTAAAATCATAAAACTCTTTATGAACAATATCTGAATCATCACCAACAGCTTTTGTAAATAATTCACGAGATTCAAAAATAGGTGTCATAATTTGCTTAAAATTAAAAACACGTGCATATTCAAAAACGAAATCTTGAAATAATTTGAATTTCTTGACTTCTTCGCCAAATAAATCCACTGTCCCTCTTGGTTTTGAAAATAACATTTTTGATTACCTTTCATTAGAATTATACAATAAAAAATACATCTAAAAGATATATTTCAATAAAGAAAATACATCTAAAAGATGTATTTTTATCTATGTTATTTTTAAAAATAATTGGTATGTATTAGTTTTTCTTTTCTTCATCAATATCTGTAGTTTTAATACCATCATCACTATCAGAACCCGAAGATGACATATTAGCAAATTGTTGAGCCATAGATTCAATTTTTGAGATTTTATCATTCAATTCATCTCATTTCTTTTCATCAAGCAATTTTTGTAATTCATCAATTTGCTTTTGAGCTTCATTCTTTTGTTCTTCAGGAAGGTTAGCACCTTCTTTTTCTAAACCAGTTTTTAAACTTGAAATCAAGGATTCTGCTTTGTATCTAACTTCATTTTCTTTTTTGATTTTTTCATCTTGTTCTTTATTTTCTTCAGCTTCTTTAATCATTCTATCAATTTCTTCTTTAGAAAGACCGTTGCTATTTTCAATAGTAATTTTTGCTTCCTTTTCAGTTTTCATATCCTTTGCTGAAACACTTAAAATACCATCAGCATCGATATTGAATGTAATTTTAATTTGTGGAACACCTTTTGGAGCAGGTTCAATGTCACTTAAAGTAAAATCTCCAAGTAATTTATTATCTTTAGCTAATGGTCTTTCACCTTGAACAACTTTAATATCTACTGCTGGTTGATTGTCAACAGCTGTTGAAAATATTTGAGATTTTGAAACAGGGATTGTAGTGTTTCTCTTAATAACTGGTGTAGATACACCTCCAAGAGTTTCAATAGCTAATGTTAAAGGAGTAACATCCAATAATAAAATATCATCTACTTCCCCAGATAAAACTCCACCTTGAATTGCAGCACCCAAAGCAACAACTTCATCAGGATTGATTGTCTTATTAAGTGGTTTTCCTGTTAAATTTTTAACCAATTCTTGCACAGCCGGCATCCTTGTAGAACCACCAACCAACAATACCTTATCTATTTCATCTTTACTAATTTTAGATTCTTTAATAGCATCTTCTACTGGCTTTCTAGTTCTTTCAAGCAAATCTTTTGTTAATGATTCAAATTTAGCTCTAGTTAATTCAATTTCAAAATTGATTGGACCATTGCTATCCATTGAAATAAATGGCAACATTATTTGAGTTGTTGTTGTTCCAGATAATTCAATCTTAGCTTTTTCTGCAGCATCCTTTAAACGTTGCTTTGCCATTTTATCCTTTAATAAATCAATACCTGGATGATCTTTTTTAAATTCTTGAACAATTCAAGCAATAATTGCATCATCTCAATCATCACCACCAAGTTTGTTATCACCAGAAGTAGCTAATACTTCAAATGTACCATTAGCCATTTCTAGAATCGATACATCAAAAGTACCACCACCAAGGTCATATACTAGAATTTTTTCTTCTTTATCTTCTTTATCTAAACCATAAGCTAAAGCAGCAGCAGTTGGTTCATTAATAATTCTTAACACATCTAAACCAGCAATCTTACCCGCATCTTTAGTAGCTTGACGTTCAGCATCATTAAAATATGCAGGAACTGTAATAACTGCTTGTTTAATTTTTTGACCAACTTTTTGTTCAGCATATGATTTAATGTAAGAAAGAATTTTCGCACTTATTTCCTGAGGTGTGTATTTTTTACCATTAATATCTACTTTTTCATTTGTACCCATTAATCTCTTGATCGAATGTATTGTGTTTGGGTTAGTAATCATTTGTCTTTTTGCAACATCACCAACCAAAACTTCATCATTCTTAAAAGAAACAATAGATGGAGTTGTTCTTTTTCCTTCTGGATTTTCTAATACTTTAGGGTTCTTCCCTTCCATAATAGCAGCACATGAATTTGTTGTACCTAAGTCAATACCTAATATTATATTTTTAGCCATAATTTTTACCTCCTAAACTAAACTTCATAATACATTATACATAAAAATTAGCAAAGTTTCAATTTATTTGCTAATTATTTATTTTTTTTAAATAATTAATTTGTTTATCAATTCATTTTAGTAATTAATATGAAGAGTAAAAAATCAAGATTATTCTTGTTTTTCAAGTTTTATACCATATGTGGTATAATAATTAATGGTTATGTTTTTGTGAACCATTGTGAACCAAATAGATAACTAAAGAGAGTGTTTTAAGATAAAAAACAAATGATTAAGTGACTTAAACAAAAAATTAAAATTTTTCTTTATAGTCAAATAATTCTAAACCTATTAGCAATTATATTTAGTATTGTTGAAATAATTCATTTTACTAATGCAATGTTGATTTTTGGACTAGTACAAATTCCTATATCATTGTTGAATTGACTATTAATTGGTTTCTTTATATATCAATATATATCAAGTTTCTCAAGAAAAAATTACTCAAATCATTTGCTTTTTATCAATCATATTATATATTTGATTAGTTCTTTTGTGTGTATTATATTAATTTATAAAAATGCACTATCATCTGTTGGACTCATTCTAAATATAGTTCTAAATATTTATTACTTAGGTTTCAACGGATTAGGTTTTACTAAAAACATTAACTTATTGGAGGGATAAGTAATGAAATTTGTTGATAGAAAAGCAATTAAAAATAATTTTTATACAACAGAATATTTTTTAAAAACAAGAGAAATATTAAAGAAAAATAGAGTCAAAAACATTTCTACTATGCAATGAAAAACTAATAATAGAATTCCATATATTGCATGTGGATGTTATGAAATACTTGAAATTCTTAAAAGTTCTATCCCTAAAAATAAACTAAAAAATATGATTATTAAATATGCACCAGATGGAACTATTATTGATGATGATGAATGTGTATTTAGTATAACTGGTAATTATATTGATTTTTGTCATATTGAAAATTTAATTGATGGTATATTAGCTAGAAGATGTTCAGTAGCTACAAATTGTGCTTCTATTTTATCACTAGTAGATAGTAATAAAATCGTTTTTATGAGTGATCGTAGTGATGATTATAGATTACAACCTTATGATGGTTATGCGGCATATCAAGTAGGAATTAGAAATTTTAGTAATTTTTCTCATGTTTCTTTAATTGAAAATAAAGATGACGTATTTATTTTTTCTAGTATGCCTCATGCTTTAATACAACAATTTAATGGTGACATTGTGAAAACATTTCATGCATATAAGAAACACCCAAAATTTGATGGAATCATCTTAATTGATTTTAATAATGATGTTATTGGTGAACTTGAAGAACTAGTTCCTTACTTTGATGAAATTAAGGGTGTGAGACTAGACACAAGTATTGATATGATTGATTTAAGTTTACAAGTAGCTAATATTGATTTGCCAGGAGTAAACCATGTATTGGTTAAAATGGTAAGAGAATTTTTAGATGCTAACAATGGAAAACATATCAAAATTATAGTTTCAAGTAATAACAATTATGACACAATAAAAGAATTGGTAAAACACAAAGCTAAGATTGATTATTTTGGGATAGGTAGTTATTTAACTCATTTATCACTACATTTCACTGCTGACCTAGTGACATTAAATAATAAAAATTTCTCAAAATTTGGTAGAGAAAAACTAAGTGAAAGAAAATTAATTAAATGAAATGATTTTGATAATGATTTTAATGAGAAAATATCTAATGAACTATAGATAAACAAAACATGAGATAATCAAAACGATAATGTATAAATAATTGTGGAAACTCCTTACAGGTAAAATATAAGTAAGGAGTTTTTATTATGTCTAAAAAAAATGAAGTTGATCCTAAAATAGCAGAAATTGTAAGCAATTTTAAGTTTCTTCTCTAGAGGAAATGAATAACATTGTAAATCAACTTAAAAAAGCTTTTATTGAAAATGCTTTAAATGAAGAAATGACTGAGCATTTAGGATATGAAAAATGAGATCAAAATTCTCGCACAAAATCATCTAAT
>CASEIK010000046.1 GCA_949288005.1 uncultured Mycoplasmataceae bacterium
GTACATAACAAGATCTTGACTTTTCATCCATACCACTTATAGCAAAGAAATTGATTTTACTCATTATTACCTCATTACTTCTTTAAAGATTTTAATTTTGCTTTTAATGTCTTAAGTTCAAACTTATAGACTTTTAATTGATCCTTAGCAGATACAATATTAGTTTTTTGTTGTTTGATAAGTTGTTTTTTTTCATTTATTAATTTTTTTAATTCTTGCTTTTCCATTTTTTTTTATTTTATTATGTAATTTTAAAATTTCATAAAAAAAGACTTTTTTTTAGTAATTTTATCTTTTTTTTCTACAAAAAAAGATAATTATGTTATAATTATAACACATTATATAATGGTGTATTAATTTAATTCATTATGTAAAATACAATTAAACATGATTATAAAACAATGAGGGGAAATATGGATTTTTTGTCTTGATCAACAATTTTTAATGATTTTTGCAGAAACTGATATATAGAAAAGGGTAGGTGTTCATCTTGTGGTGCTAGAACATCTAGAACTTTGAGATTTGCGAATTATGAAAATCCGAAAGAAGTAGGTAGACATTGCGATTTATGTTTATGTTGTCTAAAAGATTCTCCAACTAATAACCGAATTGATATTTTTGCATTTCTAGCTATAAGAAGGGTGGTTAATACTAGAACTTGTATTTTATGTAAAAGAACTATTAAAAAATATATAACAATTATTAAAGGTTCAACAGTTAAATGTGCTTGTTATAATTGTTTTGTATATGGTGATAGAAGATTTGATAGTTTCAACAATTAATTTAAATATTTTTTGCTCTTAGTTGACCACATGCTCCATTAATATTTGCACCTTTTTCTTGTCTGACTGTGACAATAATGTTATGTTTTTTCAATTCATTAATAAAAGGTTTAATATTATTACTTCTTCTAAACTCATTACCATCAACTTCATTGTAAGGAATTAGGTTTACATAGCATAGTATATCTTTTAATCTTTTACCCAATTCTGTTGCATTATCAATTGAATCATTAACACCTTTTAGCATAATATATTCAAAGGTTATTCTCCTATTTGTTTTTGCAACAAACATTCTTGCCCCATCAAGAATTTGTTCAATGTTATAAGCATTATTAATAGGCATGATTTTATTTCTAATTTCATTATTCGGTGCATGGAGTGAAATCGCTAATCCTACTTGCGCAAAATCATTCAAAAAATCATTAAATCGATTAACTAATCCACATGTAGAAACAGTAATTTTTCTAGAACCAATACCAACTCCATAATCATTTCTAATGATGTTAATAAACTTTTTTAGGTTTTCATAATTATCAAAAGGCTCACCTATACCCATAACAACAATGTTACGTATCTTTTTATTTTTTGTAGCAGATAAATATAAATTAGCTTTAACTACTTGCAAAACCATTTCATAATCATGTAGATTCCTAACTTTTTTTAGTTGTCCAGATGCACAAAATTTACACCCCATATTACAACCAACTTGAGAAGTGACACATAGAGAGTATCCATAATCAAATTTCATAATTACTGATTCAATTTTATTGTGATCTTCTAATTCAAATAAAAACTTAGTTGTTTCATCTTCTGCAACTAATTTTTTATCAATTTTTAAATCAGGAAAATAAAAACATTCTTTTAATATTTTTTTGTTTTCTCTTGAAATATCAGTCATTAAATCAAAATCTAATACATTTTTTTTATAGATTCAACTATAAATTTGTTTAGCTAAAAACTTCTTTAAATTGTGTTTTTGACAAAATTCAATTAATTCATTGTATTCAATACTAAAAATACTTTTCTTATTTATATCCATATTATTTGGTTTCAGATTTTATAATTTGTTTTATTTCATTAACTGCATGATCTAAGACATCGTTGATTACATGGTATTTATAATTGTCTCTAAATGTGAATTCTACTTCTGCAATAGACAAACGTTGACTAATCATATCATGACTCTCAGTTCCACGGTTAGCTAATCTTTCCTCAACAGTTTTAAAATCCTTTGGAAGAATAAAAATTGTAACAACTTTTTCAGGATATTGATTAATGATATTCATCGCACCTTTAACTTCAATTTCTAATAATATGTTATGCCCATTTTTAATTTTCTCTTCAACATATGATTTTGGAGTACCATACTTATTTCCAGCAAATTCTGTTCATTCAATTAACTCATTATTCTTAATTGCTTCATCAAACTCATTACTAGTTCTAAAAAAATAACTTATACCCTCTTGTTCATCTTTTCTTTTATTTCTAGTAGTCATAGAAACTGAGTAGTTTAAATCTAGACTTTTATCTTCTAAAAGTTTTTTGATAATTGTGCTTTTACCAACACCTGATGGACCTGATATGATAACAATCTTACCTTGCATGCAACCCTCTTTTCTATTTAAAAATTCTATTTTCTCTAACAAAATAGCCTTGCGGATGTTTACAAACAGGACATTTTTCAGGTGGTTTTTTGCCAAAATGAATGTGTCCACAATTTGTACATATTCATAAAATTGGTGTTTCGCTATCAAAAATTTTATTTTCTTCTAATGAATCAAGTAATTTTTGATATCTTTCCATATGTTTTTGTTCAACATCTCCAACTAGCAAAAATAAATTAGCAATTTCATTAAAACCCTCTTGTTTTGCAACTTCAGCAAATTCACGATACATTACACTAGTTTCATAATCTTCACCTTTAATTGCATCTAATAAATTTTGTTTAGTTATAGGTACATCATCCCCATGCAAATACTTAAACCATAATTTTGCATGTTCTTTTTCATTTTTAGATGTTTCTTCAAAAATACTAGAAATGATATTGTAACCTTCTTTCTTAGCTTTTGAAGCATAATATTGATACTTCGTGTGTGCTTCTGATTCATTAGCAAAAGCAATTTTCAAGTTATTTCATGTTTTTGAATCTTTAAGTTCCATTTATTCCTCTTTCTATAATATATTATATATCTATATTATGTAAAAAATTATGTAAAAAGTTTATTTTTTAAATTGTTAATTTTTAACACAGCAATTCAACAATATTTATTGAAAAAATAAAAAAATATTAATAAAATTAATACATATTTCATAGATTTGAAACTATTTTTTTGTTTGTTAAAATTAACTATGAGGTATTTATGAAAGATACATCTACGTTTAAAACTGATTCTCTAATAAATGTTGATGAAATTGTTGATAGATATATGGCTGATGTTTGCAAAAATAATCAACAAAAAACTAGTCAATATGTTTGAAGTGAACCACTTGATGATGTTAAGAAAACAATGAATGAAATTAAATTAACTAGTAAACTTGGTTTAGTTTTTGATGATAATATAAGCAAGTTATGTGATGATAGTATAATTTCATCTAATAATAAGACTTCAAAAAATAATTTTAATCTAACTGAAAAATTAGATTTTAGCATTGATAAAGAACATGTTGAAATTAAAAAAGAAAGTATTAATAGTAAACCTAAAACTAATAAGTTAGATTTAAATGATAATATTATTTCTAAAAACGCTGACTTTGATTCGATGTTAGATAAATTGGAATCGAATTTTAATAACACTAAAAAAACAAAACCATTAAAAGATATGCAAATTAGTTTAAATACAAACCAAAAAACTAGTTCATTAAACGATGAATATAAGAAAACTATGAGAATGGTTGATAACCAAGAAAAAGTTGAATATCATCAAACAAACAAATTATTTGATGATTTTGATTTTGAAGAAAAAAAACAACCAACTAGAAATATTAATTTGAATAAAACAATTGATTTTAAGATTGATGATAGTGGCAACAAATACAAAATAAACACATCTACAAGTGAATATGATGAAAAAATTAATGATTCATTTAAGCAAAAATTTACATCACAATTATTGAAATTTGATAGTCATGAAAAAGTAACAAGTGTTCCAACTAACCAGAAACATACTAATCACACAAAATATTTCTTTACTGACACAAAAGAACTAGATTTAACTAAACCAATTAATTATAGTGATAAGATAACATTTAATACATCAAACAGAAAGTTTGGTGAAAAAAAAACAAAATCTTTGGGATTTTTCCAAAAAAGTGATAAAACAAATGTTTTAGAAGAACAAAGGGCTAATAAAAAAATTCAAAAACAAAAAAGAAAAATCACTTGAAAATCATTACCTGGATTTTATCGTTTTGAACATTTTATTGCAGTTGCTACATTGCTAATTTCTATTTTAATTTTTTTAGCATCACTTGCATGCTTGATTTATGTATTAGTTCAAGTGTTTAATTTTTCTCAATCATATTGGTTGTTTTTTCCACAAACTATTTTTAATATCTTTGGATTAGGTTTTTTAATTTTTTCTATTTTTAATTTATCAAATATTAGAAAAGAATTGAAATTTAACAATTATTATATATCTAATGAAGCAGTGACCCCTTTCATAAAGCGGAAATATAAATCATTGTGTAGTTCATATATCGTTTTAAATTGAACTGCATTATCTTCATATGTCGTTGGCGGTTTGTTAATATTAATGATGTACATTGTCGCTTATTTTCATAACCTAGTAAATGCTGGTATTAATAATTTTGGTTATTTAACAATAAATGGAAACGATAATGTATTAAATATTATTTTATGATCTGTGGTTAGTGTAATGATATTTTTTGCTACATGACAGGTTATATCTTTTACAATTAGTAGAAAAAGAAAATCAGAAATCGAGTTATTTTACCAAAAAGATATCTTAACAGATGAAATGATTCAAAAATACAAGAAATCAGCAAATAGAAAAGGTTTAGTCATATTTTTAATTTCCACATTAGTTATTTCATTAGCAATATTAATAATTTGACTAGTGTTTAGAAAAATATCAATTTCAAATATTATCAAGAAATAATTTTATAAACATTCTAAATGTTAATGGCTATATCCATTAACATTTTCTTTTTTAATTAACTTTTTGTATATTTGATTTATTCTTAAATCTCAATTTTGGGAAATCAATTTTTTTTGTTTGATTTAAATAAATAAATATTCCTGCATTGATACAAAAAGCGATAAAAATCATTAAAACACTTATTCCTGCATTAACACCATTTGATAACGTCATGTAATCATTGCTTGATAATGAGATAAAAATAGAAACAAAAGATGCAATTACTAGACCTAAGGAAAAACACATAAAATATTGCTTTCATTTTTTTAAGAATCAATCAATCATAATACTTGATAAGATGATTCCACAAATAGAACCTATGATAACTACAATTATTCAAGGTAGTAAATTAGCATTTGTTCAAAAGTTTGAAAGTGCATATGTGAATTCAGGATAAATATTTGTCATATATAATACTAATCCACCACTTACTCCTGGAATTAGTACACAAAAACCAGATATAAATGATCCAAATATTCATAAGAATACTTTTGATGAATCAAAGTTGCTTGTATCAATTTGTTTATCACCTAAAAAAGTAATTCCAGTAATTATAATATTCTTATTATCTTGATATTCACTAGTTGGAATAAATCTAGCCATCAATGCAAAACTAATTAGCACAAGAAAACCAAGAATAATTAGAGTTAATTTAATAATTGAATTTATTTGCTTCTTTTTAACCTGGGAGAAAATGGTTTTATAATTAGGTAAATCATCCTTGTTTTTAAAATAAAACAACGGAATAGAAAATAATGCAAAAAAACCAAATAAAAATACAAATATAATTCCATGATTATTCTCTGCAGAAAAACTAATAAGTTTAGAAAATCCTAAAAAAATCAAACATCAACCAATAGCAAATGGTAAAAATCATAATAAATATTTTCAAAAATATTTCTTAACATCAGGTTTAAAAATTAATTTAAAATTTCTAACTAAGCTATCATAAAAACCAATTATAGATAATGTTGTACCACCACTATATCCAGGAATACCATCACTAATACCCATGAAAATTCCATAAAAGAAATTTCTTAACCAAACCTTTGGTTTGTCTCATCCAATATCATCAGCTTTACATTCAACACAATTTCTTTTTACATTAACTTCTTCAACATTATCAAATCCACCATTACAATCATTATTTTCTTGCATTGTTGAACTAGACTTTGATGAATACTTATTAGACAACTGATCCTTTAAATCAGAAAACATTGACTTATCATTGTTTGAGTTATTGTTTTTTTTACTCATAATAATAATATTATAATAAATTATTTAATAATTAAATAATTTTGTGTTATGTGTGAAAGTTAATTTAATTGACAAATTTATAGTATTATTGTAATGTGAAATATAATTATGATTATTTTTTAACATTAACAAAACAAAAAATTGTTAATCCAATAAATATTATTGTTGTTTGTCCATATGACAGAGACACTATTCTTGCTATTAAAGAAGGATTTGATTTAAATCTAATTAATCCGATATTGATTGGTAATAAGGATATAATCAACAATATTTTATGTAAACTTAATATTGATAATAAATTTGAAATAATTAATACTAATGATGACTTAATGGCTTGTGAGAAATCTATGGAATTGTTAAGCAAAAACAATAAACAAATTTTAATGAAAGGTAATGTTGGTACATCGACTCTATTAAAGACATTACTAGATAAAAGGTTTAATTTAAGAACTAAAAAACATATGAGTCATGTTTGTTTATCATACAATCCTAATTATTATAAATTCTTTTTAATCACAGATGCTGCAATGAATATTAGACCAGATTTAGAAACAAAGAAAAAGATTATTGAAAATGCCGTTTACGTAGCACAAGTATTAGGCATACAAAAACCATATGTTGCCAATTTATGTGCAAAAGAAAAAGTTTATGAGAAAATGCAAGATACTATTGATGCGGAGGAGTTGAGAAAATTGAATGAAAAAAATATAATATCCAATTGTGTAGTTTCTGGTCCATTACAGATTGATTTAGCCATTGACAATCTTAGTGCTAAAATTAAAAATATTGATGATCCAGTAGCAGGAAAAGCAAACATTTTAGTATGTCCTGACATAACTTCTGCAAATATTTTTTCAAAAGCTATTTGTTATTTAGGAGGTTGATCTTTTTGCGGAATAATAGTTGGTGCAAAAATACCACTTGTTTTAACGTCCAGATCTACTAATTTAAAAGATAAAATTATTTCAATTTGTTTAGCAATTTTGTGTATAGTTAGTGGTGTGAAATATGAATAAAATATTAGTGATAAATGCAGGTAGTTCATCGATAAAATTTAAAGTTTTTTTGTGTGATAATTTATTTGTTGAAATTAGTGGAGTTTGTGAAGCGATAGGTCTTAAAAACTCTTGTATAAAAATTGAATATAGAAATCAGACTATAATTATTAAAAAAAGCATTAATGATTTTGAATATGCAATTAATTTAATTTTGGATTTAATTAATGAAAGAGTTGACATAAATAAAATATGTTCTATTGGTCATAGAATTGTTCATGGTGGTAACATTAAACAAAATCAACTTATTAATGAAAATTTAATAACAGAAGTAGAAAAAATTTCTCAATTCGCCCCATTACATAATCCAATTCAAATACAAGTTTATAAAATTTTAAAAAGTAAATTTAAGGATGCAAAACATTTTGCTTTTTTTGATACTGTTTTTCATTGTACAATTCCTAGAATTAATCATCGATATGCCATCACTAATGAATGATACCAAACTCATAAAATTAAAAAATATGGTTTTCATGGTATAAGTTATGCATATATCTTAGATAAAATGCGATTTATAACAAATAAAAGAAAATTAAACCTAATTGTTTTACATTTAGGTAATGGAGCAAGTATGTGCGCTATTAAGGATTCTAGATCATTTGATACCACTATGGGTTTTTCTCCATTAGATGGTTTAGTTATGGGTACTAGATCAGGTGATATTAGTTCATCTATTATTAAATACTTAGTAGAAAATAGTAATTATAGTTTAAATGAAGTATATGATACATTAAATAGACAATCAGGCTTACTTGCTATTTGTGGCATGTCTGATATGAGAGAAATTATCAATAATTTAGACAATAAAGATGTTAAAGAAGGTTTTAATCTATTTATTGACCGAATTGTAAGATATTTGGTTTCCTATATCAATCTTTTAGGTGATAAGATAGATGGAATTGTTTTTTGTGGTGGTATTGGTGAAAATGTTAAAGTTATTCATGAAGAAATTGTTAAAAATATAGCAATAAAAAAACTTTTATTAGCGAATGATTATTATGTTAATGAAGTTGCCGATTATAAAAAGATTTCAGCAGATGATTCACAAATACCTATTTATTTAATTAAGACCAATGAAGAGTATTACATTGCGAATGAAATATTTAAAATGCTCAAATAACATCTTAAATAAAAGAAAATTAAAAAAGTATTTTTGTAAAAAATATTTAATCTCTTAGACAAACAGTAAAAAAAAGAATGTAAAATTATATATTATGGAATTGAAGGGATATTTTAAAGTTAATAAAGCAGAACATTGGCTCTTTAGAATAGTCAAACCATTTGGATGAGCATTTTTTATTTTCTTTTTAGTATTGACTATTTTATCTGCAACTTTTTTCTTTTTAATATTATTTAAAGAATTTGAGCAATATATTGAGCAATATAAACCATATGTTATAACAAATTCTAATTTGCAATACAAAGGTATAGCTGATGCTTTTAGAATGTCGATTCAAAACAAAATTATTGCGTTAGATTATTGTTTATTTTTCTTTGTCATTTCAGCTTTTTGTCTCGTTCTTACAAGAATAAACACTAAGTTATGAATGATATTAAGATATTTTGCTATGTATAATTCATTATCTTACATATATCACAACAACAAGAACAAGTTGGTTATTTCAACAATAAGCTCTATCTTGGGGATTATTGGTTTTAGTTTTATCTTTTTATTTACGTTTTATAACATGGGATGGTTTAATAGTATTGTTAAATCAATTAACACAGAATACAATCTTCTCTATCATAACTTAGAGAATGTTCAATATATAAATAGTGCTAATAATCTTATTGTTGATTTCAAGCAAAAGATTGATAAAATGTTTATTAATATTAATATCCAAAATTTTTGTAATGAAATGAAAACTTACATAATTATTGGTATTAGTGGATGTTTCTTATTGATTCTTACTAATTTTATGTATGGTTGTAGTGTGTTATTTTATCAACCAGAAGAAAAAGAAATTGATTTTTCAAATGATAACTGAAATTATTTATCTTTAGTTGATGAGAAGTTCATAAAAGATAAAAAGTTAAAAGTCGGAAATCCAATGTCTTATTCAAATTATGAATCTTTTTTAACAAATGGTTATAGTGGTAAAAAAGCTAATCTAAGAGATAAACAATTTGACATTTATCAACAACGATCTAGAGAAAGAGAGATGTAATATGTCTAATAAACTTGAAAACCTTAGTGAATATATTTCACAAATATTATATGTGAGATGTCATTGTTTAAAATCTAAAACATTTCATACTATTTCATTAGTATATAACTATTTGTTGGTTTTTATTAGTTTAATTGGAATTACTCCTGTAATATATGCTATTGTTGGAAATAATCATATTGATAATCCAAAAAATGCACATATTTTTTATGTAATAATTCTTGTTGTCTGTTGTATATATTCTATTGATTTTATCTTAAGAATATTAACTATTAACAAGCATTACTGTACTAAAAAAATATTTGTAGCAATAAAAAAACAATTACTTAGTATTTTTGCAAATTATGAGTTTTTAAGTTCTTTAACTATATTTATATTATTTGCATGTTTTGCTAAAAATGATAATGGGATTAATTTTAGTAATGATTTATTCGATAATGATAATGCATTAATTTCATTTTCGTGTCTAATTGTTATAAATTTTTTTTCTATCTTTCCAAGATTAATATTAAAACAAAGTAATGAAGAAGGTTTAAAGATTACGTGACAAATAATTCTTTCTAAAAGAAAATCAATTATTTTCACTTTTTTGATAATGGTGATTGCATGAGTTTTCTTTTCTTTTTTGATATTCATTCTTGAAAGAAAGGTGAACATAAATATCCAAAATATAGGCGATGCAATGTATTATTGTTTTGTAGTTATGACTACAGTTGGACTTGGAGATATAATTCCTATATCTGAAGGTGGAAGAATAACAACAATTTTCTACTCGATATTTGGAGTATGTTTTTATGCTTATGTAGGTAGTATATTTGTTAATATTTATCTAGAATATGTTAATAGAAAAAAACAAATTAGAAATGAAATTGTTAATACTAGAAACAAAGAGTATGATAGTCAAAGATTTTATAAACAAATAGATGAAATTGTTTTGAAGAATCTATATTTGTCAGGTATTATTAGCAAAAAAAAGTATGATAGTATTATTAAAAAAAGTAATAAATTAGATGACAAAAAAAATAAATATTCATTTGAGAATTTAAATTTTGATGATAAGAAAAAGCTAATCTTTGTTAATGGTAAGCAAATAGGCAATAAGATTAAAGATAATGTCAGATCTCAAAATGCTAAAAATTGTAAATGAGCAATAGATTTTAATTTAACAAATAATGCTAGAATTAAAACAAATAGTAAAACTATTTTATATAAAGTTCCTCAAGAAATGATTTTAAAAATTGCTAAAATGGATTGTTTTCCTATTTTTTTTAGTTCTAAGCTAATTGATTATTCTGATCTTGAAAAAGTTATTTTATATTCAACTAAGCCTAATAAGGGAGCTTATTTTGAATTAAATTTATATTGTAATTTAACTTTAGAAAAGGAAAATGTTTGAAAATTATTTAAAGATTATATTTTTTTAACTGAGAATAAGTTTAATAATTTATTTAAGAGAAACGACAAAGTTTCTGTATTAGTTATAAAAGAAATTATAGATTATAATGGAGTAAAAACATTGGAAAAATTTGGAATAAATGAAAATTCAAAACTTGATAGTGTAATAAGTTTGAAATAGATTATTGTTTATCTAAATCATTATTCATTGCTTTATTCATACTAGCATAGAAACCATTTTGTTCCATTAGTTCAATATGATTTCCCGACTCTAATATTTCACCATCCTTAATGACAATAATGTTATCCGCATCTTTGATTGTAGACAACCTATGAGCAATTACAAAAGAGGTTTTATTTTTCATTAATTTTTTCATAGCAATTTGTATATCTTTTTCTGTTTTTGTATCTACATAACTTGTAGCTTCATCTAGAATAATTATTTTAGATTTTGCTAGAAAAGATCTTGCAATTGAAATCAATTGTTTTTCACCTTGTGAAATGATATCAGCATCATTAGAAATCATAGTATTATATCCATTTGGTAATTTGGAAATAAATTTGTGAGCATTAGCTAACTTGGCGGCCCTAATCACTTCATTATCAGTAGCATTTGGATAACCAATTCTTATGTTTTCCATAATTGTGTTAGAAAACATAAATGAATCTTGTAATACTATACCTATATTGTTTCTTATTGAGTGTCTAGAATACTTGGTTATATCTTTATTGTCAATTAAAATATTACCTGAATTAATATCATAAAATCTTGTTAACAAATTAATTATAGTAGTCTTACCTGAACCAGTAGGTCCAACAATAGCATTCATTGTATTTGGTTTTGCAATAAAAGAAATGTTTTTTAGAATCAATTTATCATCATTATATCCAAAATTAACATTTTTAAATTCAACTAATGGTTTTGTTATTACAATTGGCCTAGATTGACCTTTATTACTTTCATTAGTTTGATTTAAGATTTCATTAATACGGTTTAATGAAGCAAATGTTAATTGGAATTGGTTAAACAAAGTAAACACTGTACTAATTTGAGATGTTAATTGTCTTAAAAAAGAAACAAATAACATTGCTATTACTGCTGGACTAGATAGTGAAGGAATTGCAGTTATTTCAATAATATTTTTTGCAAAGATTAACAACAAAACTTGAACACAGGTTATGATTGAAATAATAAAATTATTTATAAAATTGTTATATGGATAAATTAAACCAGAAATAAATTGAGCCTTATAACTAACACCTTTAAGTTCTTCGTTCTTTTTAGAAAATATTTCTTTTACCTTTGCTTTATATTTAAATAGAGTTGTCATTTTGTGTGCGGCAATAAATTCTTCAACATCACCATTAATTTTCCCAATTAATGTTTGTTGTTTTAAAAAATATGGTTGAGATTTCTTGATGAATATAATAATGAATGAAAATAATATTGGTAATAATATAATTGATATTCCGGCAAGAATTGGATTAATTAAGAAAATCGATATAATTACACCAACGAAAGTAAAGAATGCATTAATTACTTGAGTCATAGATTGAGTAAATGTAATAACAACCGCATCAACATCATTTGTAAATCTACTTAACAAATCACCTGTGTTCATTGAATCCAAATACTTCAAAGTTAGTTTTTGTAATTTTTTTGCTAAATCATATCTTATAAAATATCCAATTCTTTGACCAATAATTACAAATAGAAAGGATTGTAACCAAGAACATAAAAATTGAATTAAATATATTGAGCATAGAATAATAATTGTATAAACGAAAGGCATTAATTTATTATTTCCATATATAACTAAATTAGTCATAATATCCTCAATACCATTTCCAATTATAAACAAACCAAATATTTGTGCTCCAGTACCAATAATTGCAGAGAATAAAACCAAGATAATAAAAAACTTGTTTTCATGCGAATATTTTCATATCAATTTAAAAATTGACATAATATTTTTTATAAATGAAAGCTCTTTTTTATTATTCATCATATCCATAATTAAGACTCCACACTCATACTTTGAGAATCATATATTTTTTTGTAAATACCATTTTCGTTTTTCATTAAATCTTTATGTTTACCATGTTGAACTATTCTACCATTATCTAATACTATAATTTGATCACAAGACTGAATGCTTCTAACTTTTTGACTAACAATTACTACAGTAGTTCCTTTAAATTCTTTATAAAGATTGTTAATTATTTTTTTCTCTGTTATTGCATCTAATGCACTTGTCGAATCATCAAATATTAGTATTTTTGGTTTTTTAATTAATGCTCTAGCAATAGATAATCTCTGTTTTTGTCCACCTGATAAATTATTACCTCTTTGCTCAACAATTGAATCAAGACCATTTTCTTTTTTTTGAATAAACTCAAAAGATTCAGATAATTTTGCAGCCTCAATTATTTCCTTGTCAGTAGCATTAAGCTTTCCAGCTAATATATTTGATTTAATGGTTCCATGTAGTAAAATTTTTTCCTGAAGAGATACAGACACATTACTTCTCAATGAATCTAATTTGATGTCTTTTACATTAATATCAGAAACAAGCACTTCCCCTTCACTAACATCATATAATCTAGATATTAGGTTTACTAATGTTGTTTTACCAGAACCAGTTTGTCCAATTATTCCTAATCATTGTCCTTGTTTAATTTCTAAGTTAATATTAGACAAAACATTTTTGGTTTCTCCAATTTTTGTTTCATATGCAAAAGAAACATTGTTGAATTTTATATTACCATTTGTAATCTCTTTTTTACCGCTTTTAATGGAAGGTTCAGTATTAATGATTTCAAATATTCTTTGATTTGAAACCTTAGCTCTTGAAAAAGTAAAACCAAACATACCTATTAATGATAATCCTATCATGATTAACATAAAATATTGAATAAAAGAAAAAATAACTCCTATTAAATTCATTGCATCTAAAAATTCTTGTAAATTAGTAGGACTAATATCTTTTGCATAAATTCCAGCAAATAGAATGATTAAGATTGTTGCTAAATTGACTATAAAGAATGAAAATGGCATCATCACACTAAAGATACCTTCAGCCTTTATAGAAATTTTTCTTAAATTTTTATTTCCTACTTCGTATTTTTTAAATTGTTTGTTTTCAAGATTAAAAGCTCTAATAATGTGATTACCTAATATATTTTCACTCATAACCTTATTATTCATATCAATTGCGACTCTTGTTTTTTCAAAAATAGGGATGCCTTTTTTCATAATTAAACCAACTATAATAAAGAAAACAAAAATCAACCCATATGCTGATGTTATTGTTCAAATAATTGGATCACCATTAAATTGAACTAGTTGGATTATTGATAATATTAATCCTCCAATAATAAAACAAATAGCTTTTATTGCTATAGTAAAAGACATTAATAAATAACTTTGTACATTGGTAATATCTGAAGTGATTCTTGTTAATAAAGTTGACGACCCTATCTTATCTATATCTGCTGAACTTAATTCTTGAGTATGTGCAAACAATTTCATTCTTAAAGATGTAGACATATTCATTGACAATTTCACACTAAAAAAAGTATAGAGTACACAAAAACAAAGACTCAATATAGATAAACCAACTAATACACCAAAATAGTATCAATCAATATCTGATGCAGTTATTGGCTTCGGTGCAAGACTATTAGTTTGAATAGAACTCAATATTTTTGAGAAAAAATATGGATTTAACAAATCACAAACTGCTGATAACATTGTAAAAGTTATCGCTAATATGGCAAATATTTTATCTTTTTTTGTCATGATAGTAAATAATTGCTTCATACTTATGTATTGTAACACAAAAGTATTTTGCTTGAATAATGATGTTGAAACTATAATCTTTTTACACAAGTTGTATAATCAACATAGTACATAAAAAAATACAAACTGAAGTTTGTATTTAATTGTACTTCCACACAATTTTAAAACAAGGAGTACATAAATATGGTATCACATAATGTTT
>CASEIK010000047.1 GCA_949288005.1 uncultured Mycoplasmataceae bacterium
TGAAATCACTTCAAAAGAAGATATGGTTCTAACTTACATTAATAAAACAAATAGAGAAGTACTTCATCCATCATATCAAGCTCTTCAATATAAATATTTATTAAACTCTTTTAATGAAGAATTAAATCAAGGAAGAATAAAATGTTTTTCTTGTGCATATTTACACAACATGCATAAAGAAAAAAATTTTAATCTTGTTAATATTAGTATTTTTAAATATATAGAAGAGTCTCCATTATTTTTTAGTGAAGATTATGATGAATTACAACAAAAAATAATTGAACTAACAAAAAATGGAAAAGGTAAAGAAATATTATATGAAATTGAAAATGGAAAAATTGTTCCAGCAAAGAGTTTAATTTCGACGATTGGTAGTATTCTAGATAATAATGATGAATATATGTTGATTGATTCTCAAAAAGAAGTTTTTGCAAACATAATTGCAAAAGCAAATGATGATAACAATGTTTTTATTATAAATGGAAATCCAGGAATAGGTAAATCAGTTGTTGCAGTGAATTTATTATCAAAATTTTTATCTTTGAAATTAAATACAGTGTTTTCAGCGCCTAATGCAGCATTTAGAAATGTTATAAAAAAATCAATTCAAAAGTATTGTAATGAAACAGATAAAAAGATTATGATTGATGTTTTGTTTAAAGGTTCTTCAATGTTTTACAATTGTATGAAAAATACTTTTGATTGAGTTATAGTAGATGAAGCACATAGACTAAAGGATATTACATATATGTATAAAGGGAACAATCAAATTGAGGACATAATAAAAGCATCCAAAAATGTTGTATTTTTTGTTGACGAAAAGCAAATTATAAGAAAAAATGATATTGGTACTAATTTAAACATTATTAATATAGCTAAAAAATACCATAAGAATATTTATTATGGTGAAAATTTTTTATTAGAAACACAATTTAGATGTTCTGGTGCTGATGGTTATATTAATGCAATTGATAATCTTCTACAAATTAAAGAAACTACAAATTTTATTTAAATGAAAATAATTCATATGATATTAAAATATGTGATTCACCCAAACAAATGCAAGAGTTGATTGAAATGAGAATTAAAGAAGGTTATTCTAATTGTAAAATAGTTGCTGGATTTGCTTGAGAATGAAAAACTAAGGACAATAATCTTGATGAACTAGTTTTTAATCATGATATTAAAATTGGAGATTGATCAATTCCCTGAAACTATAATGATTCAAGTATGACATGAGCCATTAGAGATGATGGCGTTATGCAAGCTGGCTGTATTCATACTTGTCAAGGATTGGAATTTGATTATTGTGGTGTTATCATTGGCAATGATTTATTGATTGATGAAAATAATAATCTTTATGGTGATTATGATAATTATAAGGACGAAGCAGGTAAGAAAGGGTTGAGAAAAGATAATGAAACATTAACTAGATTAATTAAAAATATTTATAAAGTTTTATTAACCAGAGGACAAAAAGGTACATATATTTACATATGTGATAATAAATTAAGAGAATACTTTAAAAAACATATTAAGAATAAGTAAATATTGTAATGTTTATTTTTTTAATTGCTATTGACAATTTGTTTTAGCAATATAAATGATGTATATTGTATTTGTTTA
>CASEIK010000048.1 GCA_949288005.1 uncultured Mycoplasmataceae bacterium
GGTGATCGTCATATTGCACTTTGTCGTGAGATTACAAAAAAACATGAAGAAATTATAAGAGGGAAAATTAGTGAGATCATTTCTATCACTGCAGAGCTAAAAGGGGAAATGGTAATTGTTGTTTCTGGTAATAATGATAATGATGAAGTTAATTTATCTCCAGAAATACTTATTACAGAGGTAGATAATTATGTAAATAAAGGAATGAGTGTTAAAGATGCTATAAAAGAAGTATCTAAATTAAGAAAAGTTAATAAAAATGAATTATACGCATTATATCATAGTCAAAATGATTAATATCGTCATTTTTTAGTAATTAAATTCTTAAATGTTTCACGTGAAACATTTAAGAATTTCTGTATCTCTATATTTTGTCGTTTGATTTAAAATAATAAATAAAGTATGATAGTTTCATGGAAAGGATGTAAGTATGGAATATAGATATAGAAAAAATAAAAAATTAAGATTTAAGAAAAAATCATTAGCAATTTTATTTCTGATAATTGCAATAATTATAGCATTTGTTTTTTGGTTTACTAATAGAGAAGGACCTTATGAAAAATATTACCAATATGATGAAAATAATAAAAAAATTGGTGAAGTCCAGCATTATCAAAAAGAAAATGAACAATTCTTTATATCAATGTATTATCCAAAAACCAATATAAAAGAGTTGAATAAAATCATCAATGATTGTTGGAATGATTATATAAAAGATCAAAAAGCTAATAAGGATAGTAAAGATATCCTTTATATGGATTATTCAATAGATCAAGTTTATAAACAGTATGTCAATTTAAAACTCTCTATGAATCGCTATAATGAAGATGATAAATTAGTAGAACAGTCAAATAAGCTATTTTGTTACGATACTAAAAACGAGAAAGTTTTAACAGTTAATGATGTATTAAGAAAGAATTACAAAATATCACTAGCAAATATCAATGGTATTGATAATATAAATCAAGACAATGATAATTTAGAAATAAAAAAGGATAAGGTTGTTATATATACTAATGATAAATTGAAGGAAAAAGTTGAAATTAAATATGAAGAAAATAAAGATTTAATTAGATTAGCAAATAAAAATATTCCTTCAAATGCCCCGTTAGATGTTAAAACTCCGACACCATTACCTAAAATCGATCCAAATAAAAAAATGATTGCTTTTACTCTAGATGACGGACCGCATAAAACAAATACACTTCGTGTTGTTGAGATGTTTGAAAAATATAATGGTCGTGCAACATTTTTCCAATTAGGTAAAAACGTTCAAGCATATCCAGATATTGTTAAAACAGTATATGAACATGGTTTTGAAATTGCAAGTCATTCTTGGGATCATCCTGATTTAAGAAAATTAGATACAAATGCTGTTAATAAACAAATTGTTGATACACAAAATGCAATTTTCAGTATTACTGGAGATGAACCAAGTTTAATTAGACCACCATTTGGAGCTTATAATGATAATGTAAAAACTGTTGTCAAAAATAATGGAATGCAAATTGCTTTATGGACAGTGGATACATTAGATTGGAAGTTAAAAGATGCCAATAAAATAAAAGATGCTATTGTTAACAATGCTTATGATGGTGCAGTAGTACTTATCCATGATATTCATAACTTTACAGTTGATGGATTGGAAATGGCATTAGCTGAGTTAGCTAATAAGGGATATCAATTTGTAACATTATCTACATTAGGTGAGTATAAAGAATTAAAAACAGTACTTCGCTAATATTAGCGGAGTATTTTTTTATAATTAAACTTACAGATATTCTGTAAATTTTAAATAAGCTTTAGTACAATGATAATGTAAAATATTCTCTTATAAACGATATTACTACTTGGAAAATTGCAAAACTAAAATATAGGAGAATAATCAGGCGTATGATATATACTTTATCAAATATAGTAAGACTGTAAATATTATAGGTAGCTATTAATAAATAATTATTTATAATAAGTATATTAAAATTTATAATGCTATTAAATTTAATTAACAGAAAATATTATTATATAGAAATACATATTAAAAGGAGACAAAGAGACAGAAGATTTAAATTTATTTATATGTTTAACAATATATATTAGATAAGTTGAGATAATAGAAATATTGATAAAACACAAAAAAACATAATTAATATATATTGTTTTTAAAATATTTTAATAAAGTATTATATGGGTGATATATAATGGATTGGAAAATAATAAGTTATGAAAATGAAAAGTTTAATGAGTTAATGCAACAATATGAAGCTGCTATTAAGATTATTAAGACCAAATTGGAATTAATAGATCAAGAATTAAATTTTAAGTATGGACATAGTCCAATTCATGGTATTCAATATCGAATTAAATCTATAGAAAGTATTAAAGGCAAATTAAAAAGAAAGAAACTTGATCAAACAGTTGCTGCTATTAAAAAATTATATGATATTGCTGGTATTAGGGTTATTTGTAATTATTTAAATGATATTCAATATATAGCTCAATTACTAGTTAATCAAGATGATATTACACAAATTAAACATAGTAATTATATTCAGTATCCAAAAAATAATGGGTATCGCAGTTTTCATTTAATTGTTAGTGTACCTGTTTATCAAAAAGATGGCAAAATCAATGTTCCAGTAGAAATTCAAATTAGAACAATTGCAATGGATTGTTGGGCATCATTGGAACACGAACTTTGTTACAAAAATGAATCAAAAACAAATAATGATATTAAAATTAGATTAAAAGAATGTGCGGATAAAATGGCGCAGACTGATTTAGAAATGCAAAAGATCTATTTAGAAATAAATCGGCCATG
>CASEIK010000049.1 GCA_949288005.1 uncultured Mycoplasmataceae bacterium
TTTTTTTGTATATAATTCTGGTTTTATTGTTGAGCTTAACTTTATTTAAGTATATAAATAAATATTTATATTTTACTTTTTAAAAAATAAAAAAGCTCGCAACTAAGCGAAACTTTGAATTCCTATTAATGGCATGGGTAGTAGGATTCGAACCCACACTAAAGGTTTTGGAGTCTAATTTAATTAGACAAAAACGCAATCTATTTGAATTAAAATTGATTTAATTCGGTTGTTTTTATATTAAAATCGATCTGTATCATTACATTTTGAATGAAACTTTTTTGTCGTCTTCACATATTAAATTGAACTTATTTAAATGAACCTTTAGTGTGGTGAAACCATATAGATACCAACATAAAATATGTTGATTTTATATTTAGAAGCTAATAAAGTTACGCTCAATATTAAAATAGATTTTATTGTTTTTTTTGAACGGAACTTTTTGATAGTCTTATCTTAATTAATAAGTATTTAAAAAAATATTTCCGGCGTATTGATAAATATATCATTAGTTTCTAATTTAACACCATCATCATTGCAATTAAGCAAATCATTTTTTGAAAGTGAAAAACTAATGGTTTTATTTGGTATATTTTTTATATATTTATTTTTTTGATTGAGAATTATGTTAGAACTTTCTCTAGAATATCCTACTCTTTGTAATTCAATCATTTTAGAATTAATGGTTCCGTATTCTACATATTCATACCAATCGTTCTCTAGTCTTTCAGTCTCAGAAATGTTATGTTGTTTTTTATATTCTGTTGTAAAAATTCTAAAATAATTTCCAAAAGTAAATATTATTGTATGTTCAAGGATATTTAATACTTCAGCAATTACTAAATTTCTATCATGTTTGTTATCATGTTCATAGTAGTTTTTAACTTTTCTATTACTTGAATATATTCCATCATTTGAATGTTCTTTTTTGTATTCCAACGATTTCTCTAAAATATAACTCATACCATATCCAGACATCCATTGATTAAGAATCGAAGCATAGTAACCTATAAGTTCCGTATTCGCAACATTTTTATTCTCATAAATATCCCATCTAAATATTTTGTATAGTAATTCCAAAAAAGGTTTGGTTTTTTTAAAATTTATTAACATTTTGCCATTGTGGTTGAGAAGATCAGGATAACTTAGTCCTTTTTCAATTGCAATTTTTATATTTCTATATTGATCAAAAGTTAAATCTAGCGTATCTAACATAGGTTCATTTTTATAACGATCGTTAATTTTTTTTATAATCTCTTGTTTATTATTAGTTATAAAACTATTTACTACTAGGGAATCAGCGTGATTATTTCTAATATTATCAACGATTAATAGGCCCATTTTTATCATAAAATTATATTCATCATATGTTGTTTCTTTTTGTTTAACCATTGTCTTGTCGTCAGATAATACTGATGTAATTACTTGTTGTTTTTGCTTTTTATTTAGCATTGTATGAACGGATAATTGCTGATCCTTGATAGGATCTGTTAGCATATTTTCAAAATTTGAAAGACTTTTTTTCTCTTCATTAGTTGTGTATAAAAAGACATTTCCAAACATTGAATATTCTAATCTACCAACTCTTCCAATTAGATTTTTAAATCCAACAGAAGTTAGTTTGTCTTTACCATTCTTATAACTTGTAATAATCAAATTATCGGCAGGCAAATTAACTCCTTCTAATAGAGTGGAAGTGCAAAAAATAACTTTGATTTTGCCATTAATAAATGCTTTTTCAATTCTATATTTAATACTTGATGGTAAATATCCAACATGAAAAGCTACCCCTTTTTTTAATAATGATACTAAATAGTAATCTTTATGTATTTGTTTTTCAACATCATTAGCTATGGAAATGAGTTCTTTATCATTAGTGGGTGAAATAGTATCTGAATAATCTTTAGCATATCTAATAATCTTGTCAACAGAATTACTATATACTAGCGTCTGTTTATTTTCTGTTGTTATATGCTTAATAAGAGAATTGAGTGTTGTTATTTCACTAGGTAGAGGAAGTTTAATAAAATTTTCAGAATGATCATTATATAATTTCAAAACTTTATTTTCAGTATCTATTGAATATGAAATTTGATTTACTGGGGAATAATGAGTGATTATATGATTTAATTGTCTTGAAGGTATTAAATCTTTATATATATCAGGATTAGGAATATTGGGTGATGAGAAGTATATTAATGTTTGCCTTTCTCTTTTGGATAAACTATTCACAATTTGGTAATAGAAAGAACTTCGTGCGTCATTAGAACAAATTTTATGTGCTTCATCAATAAATAAATAATTTATCTCAATAGATGGCTTTGTATTTATTAAATATAATAGTCTCTCAGGAGTCATTATGAAAATAAAATGATGATCTTGTTCTAATACTATATCACCAGCCGATGTAACTAATCTGTAGTTTGAGATATTCAATATGTCTTTTAATTCGTTTAATATTTTACGTTTGAATTCATTAATTAATGCCTTAGTTGGGACAATAATAACAAAATTATCTGTCGAATGATTTTTCACTTTGTTTTTAATGAAAATTCGCATAATAAATGATTTTCCCATAGATGTCGGAGCTGAATAACTTAAGTTCCCTTTTTCTAATTCATCATATATTAATTTTTGTTCAAAAATGAAATATTTATCATCATTTGGTATTTTTAAAAAATCTTTTTTAGAAAAATCATATAGGCTATCAGTAATACTTATATTATTATAAGTTATTTGTTGCTTGTTAATGGCCTCATAATTTGAGCAATTGTTAAATACTCTTGATAAATAAAAATCAATCAATTTATTATAATCGCTATTATTTGAGTTTGGTGAATTAGAGTATAAAAAATTAATAAATGTGATAATTTGTTGTGCCCATATTTTATGTTTTCCAGACTTTTTTGGAAGGGTTGACATTGAAAGAATGTCGGCAAAATTGAGTAAATCACATAACTCCTTATTTGTAAGTAACTCGTAATCGTTACCTATGTTTAAAGATTTTTTAGAAAAATTTATTAATAATTTAGCATAAAGTTTATTTAAATATGAATTTTTATCAATTTGTAAGTAAAGTGTTTCTCCTAATGAACGCTTATGTGTAACTTCCATTATTTAACCTCCAATTTCTTTAATAATTATATTTTTTGTTTTGTCAACGTCAAATAGTGGAATTAGATAGAGATAATATGAATAGTTTTTTAATATAGAATCAGAATTTATTTTGTCGTTTATATAATCAATAATATTATTTGCATCATTCAAAAATTTGTTTTCGATTTCTTTTTTAAAATCATTAGTTTCAAGATTCAATAATTCTTGTTTATCAATGCTATAGCCTATACAAATTCCAAAGGAAGTATTAGGCTTATTTTTTGTATCTTCATTAGGTAATATTGTTTCAATTAAATACTCAGTTATCCCATCATCAAAAGATTGTCTTAAAGTTGATTTATCAAGTAAATTTAACAAAGTAGCATCTCTTTTTATTATGTCAGCGACTTTATCTAAGGTAAAATCAACTGATTCACGAAGAATATTTGATAATTTAGCAATACTAAAAATTAATTGTATATCTTTATCAGTATTAAGAAAATGAACACCTAAATCTATTAAGGGATACTCAGGGTAAAGTGCTTTACTAAGTTCAACATTACTAAATAATTTTGGAGCACCTAAAGAATTTTCCAAAAACAAATAGATAAGCATATTATCTATAAGTTCATTTAGTTTGTCACTTCCATAGTATGCTTCAACTCTCTTAAACGCTTTTTTAAACTGTTTAATTATAAATGAATTATCACTTGTAGATTGTTCTAATCTAGAAAAAGTGTAGCAACTTAAGTTTTCGTTTAATAGGTCTATTAATTCTTCTAATGAAAAATCCTTATCTTTGAATGCTAGAGTATACAAAGTTATTTTTGAAGTATTAGGAATAAGAAGAGAAGATGTAGAGTTTACTTTGTGAAATGTCATATTAAATTTATCACCGATAGAACTAGACTCTAATTTTGAATTTATTACTTTAGAAAAATCATCGTTGAAAGTGATTTCTTTAGCATAATCAATAATTTCTTGTTTTTTAAAGAAATCACGATTGATTACTTTTGATTGGTCATAATTATCAATATTTAAACAATAATAAATACAGTTAGTTATTAATTCTGACATGCTAAAGTTGTTGGCATCTAATATTCTTTTTTTGTTAAAGCTGTCTTTATAGCCTATTGGTGTCCCTTCAGGTAATGAAGTATCATTAGCTAACAAATATTTAATACTAGCAACAATATATGGGTATGTATCTTTTTTTAAATTAGGTAGTAAGGTGTCTTCACAATTTTTTTGTATAGTTTTGTGATCATTTATATTTAATTTTCTAGGCGCTTCAAAAGGTAGACTATTACCTTTTATGTAGCCACCAATTGTACCTTTGTCGTCATCAATGATTTCATTATAAAACAATGAAATCATAGCACAATACAATTTTGATTGATTTTTATATCGTTTACAAAAATCTAACACTCTAAAAAGTGAACTAAAACAAAGCTTAATCAATAAAATTCACCACCATTATTAATATTTTTTCTATTTTAGCATAACTATTCTTTTATTACTAACATATAAATCAAAATTAAACAATATATGTTGATTTTATTATAAAAAAAATGATTTTCCAACGTTTTTCCAACAGATAACCCTGCGATTTCTATCTAAATATTAGATATTATATAGCCGTAATAGAAATATTACGGGGGCAAGTTGGCTAGTTCAACTTGGTATTTTTAAAAGAATGTTAGCTACATTCTATAGATACTGATTCTAGATATTACGCAGTATCAAACAATAATAATAATACTTTATGTCATCGTAATTGGCGTGAAGCAAATGAAATGGAAATTGACAATTATTTCGTCCATTCTTTTTGTCACGCCTATATTGTTGATTCTCCATTTCATAAAAACTTGAAATGGAGGTATTTATATGAAAATCAAGTTAAAAGATAATTATGGTAAAGTTATTGATGAAGTTGAAGTAAGTGATGAATTTGGTGCATGGTACAATGATCTAGAAAGGAAAAGTGAGAACGCGGATCGTAAATACCGTTATCATGTTAGGGTTTCATTGGACTCATTAAATTATGAAGGAGAAATATTTGAATCTAAAGATGGAACTCCTCTTGATTATTCAATTAAAATTGAGGAAGAAAGAAAAGTTAAAAAGTTTTTAGAAATTTTAACACCAACTCAAAAAAGACGTTTGTTATTATTTATGGATGGCTTAACTGAACGAGAAGTGGCATCTGTAGAAAACGTCAATTTACGAGCAGTTCAAGACACCAAAAAACAAATCCAAAATAAATTTATAACTTTTTTTGATTATGACCCTCGTCAAAAGTAGTCAAATTTCTCCATATACTGAAGAACAAAGACCATGGTTATAAAATGATTCTTTAAAGTTAGATGAAACTTAAAAAACATCAAAAAAAATTAAAGGAGAAGTTGAAATGAGTTATAAATCAAAACCAAATTTAAATACGGGAACTGGTTCTGGTACTAGTTCAAATGATAGTAGTTCATCTACTAATAAATATGA
>CASEIK010000050.1 GCA_949288005.1 uncultured Mycoplasmataceae bacterium
TGTTGAAAATAAATATAAAGGTAGCAGACCATATATAGGATTTATTGAAGTTAATGTTAATGGTCTAAATTATTTAATACCTTTAACACATAATAAAAGTAATTCTTATAAAGAAAATCACAAATATTCAATCTTAATTCCTGATGAAAACGGGAATAAAATTGGTATTTTAAAAATCAACAAAATGATTCCTATTATACGTGATAAAAATTTTATTACAGAAATTAATATTAATGATTATAATTCTCAATTTTTGATTAATTTAATAAAAGAAATTGATTATTTAAATCATCCTAAAATATATAATCAAGTTTATCAATTAGCTAATGAAATTCATTCTAAGAGATATCATGCATCAAAAGAAGAATTAGAAACAAACTTAGATTTAAAATTTGCTGTTGATTTT
Source organism: uncultured Mycoplasmataceae bacterium (assembly GCA_949288005.1). Lineage (GTDB taxonomy): Bacteria > Bacillota_I > Bacilli_A > Mycoplasmatales > Mycoplasmoidaceae > Mycoplasma_L. Next base: position 407 of record CASEIK010000050.1, read on the forward strand.
AAAAAAGCAGAAGTATTAATGTATAAGTATGCTTTTGAATTATATGCAAGAGGACAATTGGATGAAGAACCATTATTTCCTGAATATCTTGTGTATGAAGCAGGGATCTTAAATGAATTTAGTGAGTTAAAAGAATATTGTTCAATAAAAGGTATTAAAGAAGAAGATAGATTTATTATTCATGATTCTCAAGTTTGTGAAATTGAGTTATTAAGACATAATGATGGAAGTTTAGAATTGGTTGAAGAAATTTGAGATGGTACAGAAGAAGATGAAGAAGGAAATACATTATATGTAAGACCATTTATTAATACATTAAATGGTATTTGTAAAACTTGAACATATGAAGAAATTAGATCATTGACTAAACAAGAATTAATGGATGATATTAAAAACAATTTAGGTTGATTGAACGATGATGTTTTTGATGAAAAAGATGAATTGGAAGACTTTTATGAATCACTATCAGATAAATTAGATAAATGAAATGTTTTTTCTGAAAAAAATAAAGATTTTGAAAATAATCAAGGTGGTCAAAAGAACTAATGAATAAAAGAGCACCATATAATGATTTTAAAAATAAAAGAAATAACAAAATTAATCGTAATGAAGCGATTGGAGATTTGCTTTTAAATTTAAAGTGTGTGCCTAATAAATCTAAAAATTGAAGCTTTTATGCTAAAGGGATGGTTAAATATGTTGCTGACCATCAAGAATTATTAACTAATGAAGCAATAGAAAAAAACCATCAAAACAAAAATATTGATGCATATGGTTCATATTTAAGTTATATATCCAGAGATTCAGCTAAAAAGAAGGAAGATATTAATCCTACTAACTATGTTTGACATTATACAAATCTAAAACAATATCGTGGTAAAGATATTTCTACTTTTTCTACTAAATCAAATAGAGCAAGACTTAATCTTGTTCATACTGATAATGTTAGAAAAATACATCCAAATAGTCATATATGATCTATTTTGATTTCTGAAAAGGATATAAATATGAAAGATATTATGTTTAATAATCAACATCAAATTGTTGATAGAATAGTTAGACCATTGTTTCCATTTCCTGTAGATGCTACCTTAGCTTTTCACGGAAACACTGAACACCCACATATTCATATTATGGTGTATCAACCTGAAAACACTAAAAATGAACATATTATTAAAAAATGAAAAATGGATAAAAATAAATTAGAATTAGC
>CASEIK010000051.1 GCA_949288005.1 uncultured Mycoplasmataceae bacterium
TTTTAAATATTCAAGGAAAATATCCTTTGATTCCTTATCAACAAAAACTAGTTTTTTTTCATTTGCAAGTAGATCCAATTGTTGTTCTGGATTTAAATATCTTCTAATTGAACTCATATATACCTCTAATATAAGTATATAAAAATATTATATAATTAAATAAAGGAGGTAATTATGTTTACTCTTGATGAAGTAAAAGAATTTCTAAATGATCTTGGTCTTGCAATTAATGATGAAAACATCAAATGAGCCTACAAAACTTTAATTGATGAAATGAAGGCATTTGTTAAAGTTAGAAAATTTGAAAAGAAATATAATGAAAGCATATTTGATGCAGATGATTGTTGTTGTGATGATTGCGATTGCGATAGTTCATGTAAATGCGAAAAATAATAATTTAAGTTGATAAAGAATTAAAAACCCACCTTATAATCTTGGTGGGTTTTTAATTGTATAATGGACTTAACATTATTTCTTATTAAATTTAATTGTATCTTGCAAAGTGCCATCTGCTTTATATATCATTACTGTAGCTTCTGAGTTTTTAGCAAACTCTCTAACTTTTTCTAATGCATTCTCTTTTGTCTTAACAACCGCAGTCACTTTAGAAGCAGAACCTCTTTTGATTTCTCAACCTATTTTCTTACCATTTTCTTCTCTAGCAGTAACATAATAAATATTTGTTGGTTGGTGAGTTTTTTTTGCTTTTGTTGCCATCTTTGTTAATCTCCCTACTATCTCTTAGTGAATTGTGGACTTCTTCTAGCACCATATAGACCAAATTTCTTTCTTTCTTTAACTCTTGCATCTCTTGTTATTAAACCAACAGATCTTAAGTCTTTTTTAAAATCAGGATTTACTTGAACTAATGCTCTTGCAATACCTAATCTAATAGCACCAGCTTGGCCATTAAAACCGCCACCAATAACTTTTACCTTAACATCATATTTATCTTCTGTTTTAGTAACTACTAATGGTTGCATCATATCTTTAATAACTAATGAATTAGGAAAATAATCAGATGTTTCTCTTTCATTAACTAAAATCTTTCCACTACCAGGTGTTAACAACACTCTTGCAATTGAACTTTTTCTTCTCCCTAATCCTTTATAAACTGCATTTGCCATTACTTATTTCCCTCTCCTTTTATAAAACCTTTATTTCAACTGGATTTTGTGCAACATGGATATGATCACTACTTTCATACACATGTAGCTTTGTTATAATTTTTCTTGATAGTTTATTTTTTGGTAGCATTCTTCTAACAGCATTAGTAATTAATTCAATAGAATAATTATCAACCATTTCACGACCACTTCTTTTTCTTAAACCACCCATGTAGTGAGAATGAGAATATCAAAACTCATTATCTAATTTGTCACCAGTAAGTTTAACTTTACTAGCATTAATAACAATAACATTGTCACCACAATCAACATTTGGTGTTCAAATTGGTTTATTTTTTCCTCTTAATATATTAGCGACATTAACAGCTAGTTTTCCTAAAACTAAATCCGTTGCATCAACAACGAATCATTTTCTATCTTTTTCAATCACTTCTTTTTTTATCATTGTAGTTTTTTGCATAATTCTCTCACACCATATTATTATATCACTTATACAATAAAAGTTAATTTTTTTTAAAAAAAATTTAAAACTCATCAAAATTAACTCATAAAACATGTTATAAATGCCATTAATATAGAAAACCAGGCATTAAAATTGTTGCTAAAATTGCCCCAATACATGGTGCTATTAATGGAATAAAACAATAATTTCACGTTAATGTTTTATCTTGTTTATGATAAATGATTCAATAAACAAGGCGAGGAACAAAATCTCTAAAAGGATTAAGAGCGAATCCTGTTGCGCCTCCAATTCCATAACCCAAACCCATTACAATAATTCCAACTAATATAATTTTTAAATAAAATAATTGTTCATCCAATGAAATAGAAATTGCAATTAGGACAATTACAAAAATCAGTGTAGAAAAAGCTTCATTAAAAAAATTAGCATAATATTTTCTGACTGTTGGTGTTGTAAAAAAACAACCTCTAATGGTAGTGAAATTATCACCAACAATTAATCCTTTATAAAAAAGGAAAGCTAATATTGAACCACACATGAAACCAAAAAATTCAAAAACTAAATAAATTAATCCATTAGCAAATGGAATATAATTTGTATGTTCATAATTAATTGCTTTCATCATTCTACTAATAACTAGTGCTGGATTTAGATTCATTTGACAATAATTATAAATCTCATAACTTGTTCAAGTAGGATTAATCATTTCAAAAAGCCCTAATTGGATACCAAAAGAAGAAAAAAGTGCAATCAATAAACCAATGGCAATACCTAGAACAATTCAACCAAAAGGTTTTTGCATATAAGCTTTTGATTTTTTTAAACAAAAATTAGCAATAGTAGATATTAATGTAAAGATAAATATTAAAGAACCAATCAATTCACCAAAAGCAGTTATAAACACATAACTTGAATCATTAATGATAATATCTAAATTATTACCATATAAAACATAATTATTCATCTATATACTCCATAATAGTTTTAAAATATTTTTTTTGATGCTCAAAAAACGGTAAATGACCACAATTATTGAAAACGCATATATCTAGATTAGTTTTGTTTTTTCTTTTAAAATTTTTCATTGTTGTTTTATAGTTAATACAACCATCTTTATCACCAACAATTAGAAGAGTTTTAACAAGTAAATTTTTTTCATTTTTAGATAAGGTTAAAATGTTTTTTACACTAGCCATTCTTATTCTTAAAATTCTATAATTCTTTGAATTTGTTTTCATGTTTTTTAAGAGATTGTGTTTTTCTTGGTCAGATATATCATTCATTTTTGAAATATCACCCAATAATATTTTATAGTATCTAGGTAATTGCGAAAGTTTTGTTGGGGACATAAAAAATAAGAAATTGAAGACATTAGTTGTTCCATGAGAATTCATAGGAGTTACTAAGATCATTTTTTTTATTCGTTTAGCAATCATTTTTGAAACTAAAACTGAAATTCCACCGCCCATAGAGTGACCAATTAGTATAACGTTGGTCAAATCTAAATCATTAATTAATTTAACAACTTCATTTGCAAATGATCATAGTGATAACTGTTTTTTTGAATGTAAAGGGGTAATTCCATGCCCTGGATGTTCGATGGCATAATAATCATAGTCATCAACTAAATCAGCGAAAAAATTATGATAATCAGAATTAACTGCATATCCATGAATAAAAAAAATTATTCCTTTTGGTTTAGCTAATTTTGCCTTTTTACATGTATAGAAAGGATATTTAGTTTGTATTAATTCATACTTATTCATAATCAAACAATTATATTATAGTACAAATTCTATTAGTATTTTTTAGATCTAAAATTCAAAAATAAAATTATTCAACAACTCAAACTAATGACTGATAATATAATGAAACCAAATCAGATGTTTGGATTAAAAGGTACATATAATATATTACCCACAAATAAGTAGTTAAATATGTCTGGTTTTCCTGCTGTAGCATATGTTGATTTAGAAAGCGTATTAGGTGTTAGATTAAAATACATTATCAAAGGTTTAACTGAATAATTTTGCTCACTTGCAGCTTGTTGTAAAACTCTTACATATTCATTAAATCAATAATAATTACTCTTTAAAAAACTATTTCATTCCAAAAAGATGTCATTAGTTCATTTTTCAGGATTAGCTAAACTTTCTTTGGGATACATATCATGGTATTTTTCAATAAATAATTCAATAGCAGAATTTTTTCCTTGTTCAAATGAAAGGTCAGGAGCAAATAAATTTGAATTTCTTAATGCTTTAGAAATATTTAATTTTTTATTGCTTGATGTGAAAGTAGATGGAAAACCTAATTCTACACTTCCTGCATCAAAAGTAGATTGATTAATGAATCTAGTTGTAAAGTTTATATAATCTGTATCACAAATTGGTTCAAAAAAATTAACACTAGCTAAACTAGCATATGGATAAATATAGTTAATATTTCCAGCCATATTTGATGAAGCAACTATACCTAAAATTGTGTCATGAGAAATTTTAAATGTTCCATTAGGGATATAGTTATCAGGTAGTTCAGTATTTGGCGGTAAAATAGATGCTTTTAAAAATAAAGAATATGATGGTGAAGTGGCACAACCAACAGCATCAATTATCTTATAAATTTTTTGTTCAACAAAATCTTTTAAAACTACTGGCATCGCAGATTTATTTTCTGCAAAAGTGGTGCTAGATAGTTTATCATTATAAATTTGAGCAATTCGATACATGTAAAACAAGGATGGATATTCACACAACAAATTATTAAAATCAACGAATATATCATGAAAAGAATTGGAATAAACTTGTTTGATATTCATTTGGCTAAAATGATATACAGGATCATACTTATAATAAAAATCAACTAATGGAATAACAATTTGTTCTCTAAGTTGACTATCACCTAATTCAACAATGTTAATATCCAATGGTCTAAATAAAAAAGTGTTGCTAGAATTATAATTATTTACGCTATTGATAAATGATGGACGATTTATATCAGTTTGAAAAAAATGAATATCATTAATACTAGATGAATTAAATTTTTGATTTGTTTGATATGTTACATTAAATGGTGAGAACAACAGCTCGCCAGGTAAATATGGTGTATATGATGGAACAGATTGGAATAACTCGTTATTTTGATTATTAACACCAGTTGTATTTGATACAGCTAATGATGTTGTTTTTTTATCATCAAAAGAAAAAGAATTAACAAAATTATTAATATTTTTTCCATCATAAACATATGGTTCAACATTTATTGGTGAGAATCTAGATGCCAGTGATGAAAATGGTAAAACTAAAACAATTAATGAAATAATTGAAAAAACAATTTTCGAATTAACAAGACTAAAACAAGTAAATATTGGTAATGTAAATAAGCAAAATAAAATCGCTCCAAACAAATTCATTACCAAAAATTGGATAATGTTTTTTTCAAATCTAAAAACTGCCATAAAAATTACCATTAACATTGTTTGTGCACAAACTATCACAAAAATAAAAAAACATACTGCTAGTATCTTTACAAAGAAACTAGATAAATTAGTGTAACCTTTGGAGACAAAAAATGAATCAATTGAATTCTCTTTATTTTCAATGTAGAGAATAAACACAGAAACTATAATTATTAACATTATTAACAACAAAATGCACAATGAATAAATTCATGATATAGATGCTATTTGTATATTTATAAAGAAACAAATCAATGGAAAAATAAAAGATGTAAGAATGTAGATAATAGCAAAAATAAATAAAATTTTCGCCCTAAATAAACAAGAAATATTAAATAAAAATCTAACTTTGAAGTCACTACTAGCTTTAGTTTCTTTATTTATATTCTTTTCTTGCTTTGAACTCATTCGTACCCCCCTTCCCTACAAGTTAATAATACTAGAAATAACTTCACTTGAATTAATTTCTTTACTTCTTTCAGTGAAGAATTCCTTACTAATACGTTCAAATTCACTAGAAGAAACTGGTCCTGAATATATAATATTTCCCTTTGAAATCAATGTTAAATCTGTTGCATAATTTTTAATATCATCCAATAAGTGAGTTGAAATAAAGATAGTAAAACCTTGTTTCTGCAACCCTTTTAATAAATCAAAGATTTGAATCTTAGTTGTAGGGTCAAGGTTAGCAGCTGGTTCATCCAGGATTAACAATTTTGATTTTTCTAGTAAAGATCTAATAAGTAAAACCTTTTTCTTTTGACCCATTGATAACTTATTAGGGTTTTTATTTTTGACCTCCGGTATTTGAAATTGTTTTAAAAAATAAATAATTTTACTTTTTGTAGTAGCAGGAGATGTACCCATTAATCGTCCAATTTCATATAAGTATTGATATGTAGTAAAAAATGAAGGAAAAATAGAAACGTCTTCGACATATGATAATAATCGTTTAACTGATGGAAAATCTAGGACATTTTTTTTATTTATTGAAATAGTACCTTCATAACCTGATATATGACCTAGCATAACCTTAATCATTGTAGATTTACCAGCACCATTTTCTCCAGCAAATACATGGAATGAACCTCGCTTAATCTTAAATGAAACATTATTTAGTGATGGAGTATTATTACCTTCATAAATATAAGTAATATTATCAATATCCACAACACCTAATTCGGTTGATGATCCATATGGTACACCAAGATTATTCGCTCAATCAATATCATTATCATTATTTTCGCTTGATTGATTTTCTGCATTATCATTCTTCTTGTACGGAAAACTATCAATCCTAACTCATTTATTTTGTTCTTCATCAAACATTGAATAATTTTTATTAGTGTCTAATACATAAAATATACCTTCATGTTCAAATGGTTCATTAATCTTATGATTCATTCTTTCATGTTCTTTATTATCTTTAGTCTCTAATTCCTTAATTGTTGATTTAGTTTGATTATTAACATCATCATTAACCTTGTTATTATCTAATGGTTCATTGCCATAAGATGCATTAATTTCCTTCTTGTATGGAAAACTATCAATCCTAACTCATTTATTTTGTTTTTCATCAAACATTGAATAATTTTTATTAGTATCTAATACATAAAATATACCTTCATGTTCAAATGGTTCATTAATTTTATGATCTAAAGAAATATTGCTTGTTTGATTACTAATTTTAGGGTTTGCAACAACACCAGATTGTTCATTATCTAATGGAGGTTTTAAAGTTTTCTTAATAATTCTTGTTAATGTTCTTTTTTGAGGAAGTTCATTTAATTCATTGTTAATAGGCTTGTTATCATTCATAACAATAGGTTTAGCTTGGTTTTGAACTTGTGGAGCATCAATACTATCTAATGCATTTTCTTTTGATATATTTGGTTCAATAGATACAATTGGAGTTGAGTTATTAGCAATGATATTTTGTTGATTAGTATTATTTTGTTCACCATTTTTTACTTCCAATGATATAGGTTGTTCTTGCTTTAATTTATATTCATCCTCAAATAATTTATCATAAGGAAATTTATGAATTTTAACTCATTCATTTTTATTTACGTCATGCATAAAATATTCATGATTTGGATTGACAACATAATAAATACCATCAGTGTGTTGAAAAGGTATATTAAACCTTCTTTTGATTTTTTGAGGTTGCTGTTTATTTTGAATGTTTAATTGTTCGGTTTTTTGATTAGAGTTAATAGCATTATTGTTGTTTTGTGGTTGTTGGTTATTAATTTGGTTTTCATTAGTATTTTTAGCAAAAAATCTTTTAAATAATTTTTGTTTTTGTGGTTGTGGTTCATTTTTATCTACAATAAGATTACTTTCATTAGAAAAATCATTTTTATTTTTTGACTCCTCAATAACAATTGGATTCAAGTTAATATTTTGTTTAACAATAGTTTCATTTTGTTTAGTATTACTATCATTAGATTGACAATTTAATTCACAATCATTTTTATTGGGAAAAATATTATCATTGTCTAATATAGTTGGACTAGATTCTGTGGCATATAAAGCAGATGGTAATTCTTGTTTGTCATTAGAAACATTAGTCTGTTTGGTTGAATTAAGGGGAAAAACTTCAGTATAAACCCATTTGTTTGAAGAGCTATCAAAATAATGGTATTTATCATTTTCATCTAGAACATAAAAGATGTCATCAAGTTCAAATGGTTGATTCTTAACTTTTGTTTTATCTTTTTGTGCATTTTCTTTTTTAAACTTTAGCATTTCTTCATTTCCAATTTTATCTAATAAATCAAAATTATAGTAAAGTGATTTGTTATTTTCTTGATAAACCAATCCACGATGTCTTTCAACATTGTTCAAAAAAGGTCATTTACTTTTCGCCGTTATAATTCTATTTGGTTTTTTATTCCTTGAAATCAAGAAAAATTCAAACATTTCTTGATTCGTTATTAATTTATCAAATCGAAAATAGATGATGTCAATAAATAAATCTGCGTTTTGATTAACACATCTATTGTATGAAAAAAAAACGAACTTTTTTGTATAACAAGAAAAAATCATAATTATTATAATTATATATCTATTTACCAAAACAAAAACTATTTGTTACTTTGATAAATAGCATTCATACGAACTTTATCTCTAAGGTATACATCACCATCATCTTTAGATAAAAAGTATAAATTAGTATGACCATCAAAAACTTCTGGATTAATCATTCCTAATTCAAGATTATATTCGACTATTTGTTTAACTTGATTGTTTATTAACATTAAGTTATCTTCATTAATATTATCACTATTGTTATAAAAAATAAATTCATTTGATGGTTTCATATATTGAACTAATCTTCTTGAAGCAGATACAACTAATTCCTCAATTTTACCTGTGATAATAGTAGTTTCTGGGTTTGCTAACTTTGCTAAAATATATGTTGAACCATTAATTCTAACAATCGGAACTTCAAGTGGAGCAATATCACTTGTGATTGATTCAATCTCATTTTTATATGACATTACATATTTATCATAAATTGATGGATTAAAAGTACCAATCTTAGCTCTAATTTCTCCATAGTATGTTGGATATGTATGATATGCAGATAAATAATCTCCATTATAGTTTTTTTCTGTAATTTTATTATACAAACGCAAAACATTGGTAGTTGCTATATCAGTTTGATCAATACTTTCTAAATAAACATTTGGATTTTCAGAATCTAAAATTTTGTTGATATTTTTATTGTATAAATATAGTGCACTAGCAATTCCTAAATCATTTCTAAGTAATTGGTAAGAATCTATATCTGTTAATAATAAATTTTGACCTTGTGTTAATTCTGATATTGTATTTTCATTATAATTCATTTCATATCTATACAATTGTGAAATAACAGGATTAGTAACCTCAAAATTTAATAATGTATGGTTTAATGCTCCTGTTTTTAAACCAAATGTATATGTTTCATCAAAAAAACTAACTTTATCAGAAACATTAACTATCAATGAAGGGTTATAGTCAGAAGATGACAGTCAATTATTTAATTTTCACTCAATTAAAGCAATTGATTCTAAAGATGCATTCTCAATTTTTAGCGCTTCCATGTCTGAAATTAAAAATACTGGTGCACCATTAAAACTAATTAATAGTGAATTTTTATATACAGCTGGAGCAAACTGATTTAAAATATTTTGACATGCAAAAACTAACGATCCAAAGATATCATTATTTGACATCCCAGATATTCATCAAGATCTAGCTGTTGTGCTAGTTAGCATCTGTTCTCTTGTATATGAGTTAGTATTCGATGACTCCTCAAACTCTTTCTCAAAATCATAACCAAAATTCCGAACATAAGGTGAATTTTGATACATTTCCCAACTACTTAATATCTCAGTTCAACTATCATAAACAAATGTTGCTATTTGATCAACACCTGATTTTAAATTTTTATAAATTTCTTCATCTGGTAATGCAGAGGCAATTTTAGTGTTTTTGAAAATAAGATTTTCATAAATAATGTCAGAAAGATCTTTAATAATTTTACTCTTAACTTCTTTATTTGTAATTTCAGAAAGATCTGTTTTACCTTTAACCACAAAACTTTTTACAGAGTAAATTGTACCACTTCTTTTAAAGCCAGCAAATCCATCTAGTTTTTCCATTAAACTAGATTGAAATCTATATGACTCTACTGGAGATAACCCACTAAGATTAGCACGAATCTGAAATATAGGAGTTTCTGATGACTGAAGATTATAACCTACAAAATTAGCTTTAAATCTATCTAAATATTCATCAGACAACATATAACATGGAGTAGAACAATCATCTCAATAAGCATTAACTAATAACTTATTGTGTCTAACATCTGCAAATTTTAAAAATGTTTTATTGAACTCTCCTGTATCAATAAATGGCAAAAAGGCATCAACAAAATCTTCATTTTTAATTTCTTTTAAATCCAATGACTTAGAACTAGTATTGACATTACCACTATAATAATATTCAATTGATCCTATTGAATATCCGTCTTCTCCAGGTTCATATTGTTGGGACTTATCAATTTCATATCATGTTGTGCCAGGTTGTGGACCAGGCAAAGCTTGAATTTTATATTGATTTTCTATTTGTGATACTCAATCATTTAATGTAATATTTGCAGAAAATTCCAATTCATTAATATATTTTGATAAATAATGAAGAATTTTGTAAACTGCGTCAACAATGTCATCTCTTGAAAAACTAGACAATATATCAGTAGAATTCATTTGCCCTAAATTACTAACAATAATTGGACTAACCTTAAATTGACTATTTTCAATCCCTAAATTTCTAATGGCTATTTTTTTAAAATAATCAATATCTTTTTGGTTTAATGGATTTATTTTATATTGCAACCCATTGGATTTATCATCGATTAAGTAATATTCAACACCTATAGTTTGCTTTCTTTTATAATCATCATTTGCATTTTGAGCATCACTTAAATTTTCGTGTAAATTCCCAACAGCATCCATATATTGGTTACCAGTGTCTCATAAATAAGATTCAGTTGCTTCTAATTTATTTGAAGTATATTGTCCTTTTGCAGTTTTAAAAGCATCAAGAATTTTGGATGCATTATATTTATATACACCACGTTCAGGATTTACAGCATTATTGTTAGGATTTACAGCACTATTAAAATCACCAATAAAATTTACTGGTTGAATTTTTGAATTACCATAAATCTTATTCATAGCATCATCGATAGAATCAAAAGAAACATATTTTCCATCAATAATACTAGGTAATAATAATTTATTTGTATCAGTAACTTCGCTATTTGATACACCACTTTTAACATTTGAACTAGCTATTGTTGTAGTAATGGTTGGAATGGTACAAGCACCAATTACAAGTGCTGATGAACCAATTACTAGCGAAAGTCTAGCTTTTTTATTCATAAAACCCTCTTTTTATATTATTATTATACCATAATAACCATATTTTGTATCTCTTGAATATTTAATGTAATTTAAAAACTTAAAACTAATATATATATATATATATATTATTTCTTAATATCTTTTGTTTCTTTATGAATGGTAGCTTTTTTACATCATTTGCAATACTTTTTAAGTTCAAGTTTGTCAGGATTTGCCTTTTGATTTTTTCTTGACAAATAGTTTTTTCTATCACATTCACTACATTGTAATCTAATTGCTCTCTTAATTGCCATAACTTACTATCCTCTTACACTAATTCTATAATAGCTTCTTCTGTATTATCACCTGGTCTAGATCCTAACTTAAGAACTCTAGTGTACCCACCATTCCGATTCTTATATTTTGGACCAATTTCATTAAATAATTTTTTTAATATCTCATCACTAGTCATTGTTGAAGTTGAAAGGATATATCTTGCAGCTTGTCTTCTAGATGCTAAAGTGTTCTTTTTTGCATATGTTACCATTCTATCAACAAATCTTTGAGTTTCTTTAGCTTTTGTTAATGTAGTAACTATCTTATCATAAGCTAAAACATCAGACAATTGTTGTCTAATTACCATTTTTCTTCATGATCTAGTTTTCCCTGGTTTATTTTGAAAAGACATATTTTCTCCTTATCTAATTATAACAAATTATTCATCTTTAAGTTTTAGTCCACGGTCATGAATTGCTTTAATAATTTCTTGTACAGATTTTTTACCTAAATTTCTAATATTATCAATTTCTTTTCTAGTTTTTTCAATCAATTCTTGAGTAGTATGAATATCCATTTGTTTTAAAGCATTATATGCTCTAACTGATAAATTAAGGTTATCAATTGGAATAGACAAATTAGCTTTCTTAGTTTCAAATTCTTTTTCCTTCATGATTTCCAATTGTGCAATATATTCATCAGCTGATGCCAATAAGCTAAAGTGTTCAATTAAGATTTTAGAAGCAAGTGCTATAGCTTTTCCAGCGGAAATAGAACCATTTGTAGAAATTTCAATAACTAATTCGTCACTTGTAGATGATTTAGTAGTTTTGATTTCTTCAATGCTATATGAAAATTTGGTAACTGGACAAAAATCTGAGTCAGTAGGAATAATTGATAATGACGAAATTCCTTCTTTATTTTCCTTAAATGTTTTGAAACCTCTTCCAGATTTTGCAAATATTTCAACTTCAAAACTAACATCCTTAGTTAAAGTAGCAATGTGCAAATCTTTGTTAACCACTTTAAAACCAATCGGAGTTTCAATATCTGAAGCTAAAATTTCACCTTTTTTATTTGCTGAAATTTTTAATACAGGTCATTTTTCAATTGGTGTATTTTGAAGTTCTTCATAAGGTAAGATTTTTTCATCAATTTCAATAACCAATTTCTTTAAATTTAAAATAATTTCAGTTACATCCTCATACACACCATCCAATGATTGATATTCATGAGTTACATTAGGAATTCTAATCGCAAACATTGATACACCTGGAATTGAAGATAGACAAACTCTTCTTAAAGCATTTCCTAGTGTATTACCAAACCCTCTCTCAAGTGGTGATATTATTAATTTTGCATAATTTTGATTATCTTTTTCTGTTTTAACATCTATATTGTATTTTAAAAATTTTTCCATATTTCTCTCCTTAAATTATCTTGGTTTCTTTGGTGGTCTACAACCATTATGTGGAATTGGTGTAACATCTCTAATTAATGTCACCTTAAGTCCAGCGGTTTGTAAACTTCTAATAGCAGTTTCACCACCAACACCAATACCATTAACATGAACTGCTACATTTCTTAAACCTAATCCATATGCAACTCTGGCAGCTTGTTCTGAAGCGACACCAGCTGAATAGGCAGTTTTCTTTTTTGCACCTTTATATCCAACACTACCAGATGAAGCTCATGTTATTATGTTACCTTGTTCATCTGATAAAGAAATAATTGTATTGTTTCTAGTAGCGTGAATATGTGCAATACCATTTGTGAAATTAATCTTTTTCTTTTTTGCCATACTTTCCTCCTATCTAGATTCAATCTTTTTATTAGCAACAGTTTTTCTTGGGCCTTTTCTTGTTCTAGCGTTTGTTCTAGTTCTTTGGCCTCTAACTGGTAACCCTCTTCTATGTCTAATACCTGAATAACAACCAACTTCTATTTTTAACTTGATGTTCATTGCTACTTCTCTTCTTAAATCACCTTCAAGTTGATATTTTTGTGCAACTTGTCTAATCTGTGCCAATTGATCTTCACTTAAATCTCTTGTCTTTATATTTTGATCAACACCAGCTTCTGCTAAAATTTTTGCAGATCTTGATTTCCCAATACCATAAATATAAGTTAAGGAAATAAGTATTCTTTTATCATTTGGGATATCTACACCTAAAATACGTGCCATCTTTTCTCCTTATCCTTGTCTTTGTTTATGCTTAGGATTTTTACAAATAACCCTAATTATACCTTCTCTTTTAATTATTTTACAGTCATTACATATGGGTTTGACTGAAGCTCTAACTTTCATATTTACCTCACTTATTTATGTCTATATGTAATTCTACCCTTTGATAAATCATATGGACTTAGTTCTACATCTACTATATCACCTGGTAGAATTGAAATTTTATTAACTCTCATTTTTCCAGAAATATGAGCACTAATTTGTAAGTTGTTTTCCAATAAAACATTATATGAACCGCCTGGATTAATATCTTTTATTGTACCCTTTAAACATATCTTGTCCTTTTGACTCATTAAATCTCCTAATTCTATTCAGTTAATATTTCATAACCATCATCGGTTATTAAAACCATGTGTTCTCAATGGCATGTTAATTTTTTATTTTTTGAATAAACAGCCCAACCATTATCCTTACTAATTATGTACTTATTTGATCCAGTCATAATCATTGGTTCAATACATATAACCATATTTGGTTTAAGAACTACTTTTTCAAAATCAAATGAACGATAATTAGAAATAATTGGCTCTTCATGTAGATTATTACCACACCCATGTCCAGTAAAATTTCTAATAACTTCATATCCATGATTTTTCACATAATCTTCAATGATACATGAAAGATCATAATTTGTAGTTAAATTCGGTTTTATACTTTCGATTGATTTCATTAAACTATTATAACAAACATCATTTATTAAGGTTGCTTGTAATGATTTCTTTTCACCAACAATAATTGTAAAAGCCGCATCACAAAAATGTTCTTTGTATTTAACTCCAACATCAAAAGTAACTAAGTCACCATCCTTTAAACAATAACTATCTGGGACTCCATGAATTAATACTTCATTCACTGAAATACAAATATTTTTTGGAAAACCTTGATATCCATAAAATGCAGGTATTGCATCCATAGAAACAATTTTATCCCTAGCTAAAGCATCCAATTCCTCAAGTGAAACTCCTACTTTAGCATTATTAATGATTAGATTTTTAACTTCTTTTCATATAACTGATGCTTGTTTTATTTTCTTAATATCATCATCAGTTTTAATCATTTTTAAGAATTTCCTCAATTTGGACTTCTACATCACTAATAGGTTTTCCACAATTAATTGTATCTAATTTATTTAAATTTTTAAAAAAATTTACAATTGGAGCTGTTTTTTTGTAATATTCCTCCATTCTAGTTTGGAATGAATTAACATTATCATCTTTTCTTTGGGAAAGAATATTTTTGCAATAATCACAAATATTTTCCACTTTAGGTGGAGAAAAATAAATATTATATACCTCATTACAATTTTTACACGTTAAACGACCAGTAATTCTTTTTAACAATAAATCATCGTCGATACTAAAATATATAACTTTATCAATATCACAAATTGAATTTAAGAATTCAACTTGTTCCATATTCCTTGGATAGCCATCTAGAATAAATCCTTGTTTGTTGTTAATACAATTGACTAATTGTTCTTTAGCTAATTGATTAGTAATTTTATCAGGAACTAATTGACCATTATTTAAATAATTTTTAAGTTGTAAAGATAAATTATCATTACTAGTCTCTATTTTTTCTCTAAATAAAGCACCAGTTGAAATATGTTTAAAACCATATTTTTTGTTCAAATAACTTGCAATAGTACCTTTACCACTTCCTGGAGGACCGATTAAAATTAATCTACTATTCATAACTTATTAACTCCTTCATAAACAATTATCATAATACAACATTATTATCAATTTGTTTAGCATTAGCAGAAGAATTATTAACAATTCGACCTCTCAATGTTTTATAAGAAGTGGTTGTAGAAGCTGAAACAATTGATTGTCATAAATCCAATGTACCAGAAACTAAAATAATAATACCTGTACCACCTAATGCAGCATTTGCCGGAATTATTGGAACTCCATCTTGTTTAGTAGCAAAACTCACAATATATGGTAAAGCAGCTATAATTGCTAGGAATGGTCCTCCAATTCAATTTATTCTATATAGAACCTGAGAAATATATTTTTCAGTTTCTTTACCTATTTTAACACCAATAATAAATCTACCTGATTTCATAAAATCTGTGGATATCCTATTAGGGTTTAATTGAACATATGAATAAAAGAAAGTAAATAAAATAATTAAAATCACATAAACAATAATACCACCTATACTTGAGAAGGAAAAGACAGCATTAGTAAAGTCTGTAAATGCATTTTCACCACCAGAAGATCTTACAATCTCTGAAATTGTTAAAGGTAAGGTCATAATGGATGAAGCAAAGATAACTGGAATAACACCACCTGTGTTAAGTTTTAATGGAAGATAAGGTAATTCATCACCTAATTTCATTAATGATTGACCAGTTTGCTGAATAGGCAATTTTCTTGTTGAATTATTCACAAACGTAACTATTCATAAAATTGATATATAAAACAAGACATAAACAATAAATGACATTATTTGATATAGTGAACCATTAACGTATATATCTATATTAGTTTTTACATAGATAAAGTTAGGAATCAATGTTGATACAACACCACAAAGAATTATCGTAGTCACACCATTACCAACACCTTTTTTAGTAATTAAGTCACTAAAGAAAATAGAAATATATGTACCAGCTACCATTAACATTACATAAAAAAAACCTGTTGTAGATTCATCTAATGGGCTATCTACAATTTTAATACCTTGAGAACCGAATAATGCATAAATAGAATAAGCTTGTAAAATTGCAAAAGGTAGAGTACTTACTCTTGAAATAACTTCAATTTTTTTTCTACCACGCTCCCCACTTTTAGTCAATTTCGTTAAAGGTGGAATTATTTCTGATGATAAAAGTTGAATAATGATTTGAGTTGTAATGTATGGTGATATTCCAATTGCAAACATACTCATATTGGTTAAACCACCACCACCTAATAGGTTCATCATATTGTATAAAGAACTTTGATTTACACTATATGAATCCTCAGGTAATTCTAAAAATGGCATTGGGATTTTTGACATAAAGTTATAAAAAATGATAAAGAAAAGTGTAACACCAATAGAGATCAATACTTTTCTAGAAGTAAAAACATTTTTTATTTGTCTTATAAAATGAAAATCTCTTGAAAACTGTTTTTTAGCCATAGGATAATTATACTTTATATAACTAATTAATTAAAATTAAATTATTTCAATAACTCAAACTTAGATCCAGAATCTTCAATTGCCTTAAGTGCACCAGCAGAAATTTTATTAGCTTTTATTACCATCCCAGAAGGAATTTTTTCATTTCCAATAACCTTTAAAGGTAAAAGTTTTTTCTTAGAAAAAAAACCTTTTTCACATAATAATTTGATATCAATATTTTTTTCTTTTAACTTAGCAATATCTTTTAAATTAATAACATAATAATTGTTTGCAAACTCATAGTTATTAAAACCTACTTTTTGTACACGACGATACAATGGAGTTTGACCACCCTCAAAACCTAATCTAGTGTGTGGTGATTTTCTTGATTTTTGACCATCTTGTCCACGACCAGAAGTTTTACCAATACCTGATCCATGACCACGACCTACTATTTTTCTTTTATGATTTCTTGACCCTTTTGTATATTCTAAATTATTTAATTGCATACTAACACCTTTCTAATAATTATATTATGCTATTTTCTTTTCTCTAAGTTTTGATATCTCAGAAGGAGTATATTGATTAGACAACCCTTTAATTGTTGCACGAATAACATTAATTGGAGTAGAAGAACCCATACATTTTGTATATATATCATGATAACCTGCAAGTTCAACAACAGCTCTAACTGGACCACCAGCAATAATTCCTGTACCTTTAGGTGCTGGCTTAACTAAAATTTTTCCAGCTCCATGCTTTCCAATATTTTCGTGATAAACTGTACCATTCCTATTCATCTTAACTCTATGAATATTGTTATTAGCATTTTTTAAAGCTTTTTTAATTGCATCAGGAACTTCAATTGATTTACCCATACCAAAACCAACTTCACCTTTTTTATTACCAATAACAACCAAAGCAGAAAATCTCATATTTCTACCACCTTTAGTTGTTTTTGAAATTCTTTTAATTTGTACAACTTTTTCTACAAATCCTGATGGTGACACCTGTCTTCTAACAGTTTGCTTAATAACATTATCTTTTGATGTTGGATTGTTATCACTACTAGTAGATTCTGCTTCTAGTTGTTGGTTAATTTCATCACTTACAGAAACATTGTTGTTATCATTGTTTTCGTTATTATTCTCATTAATAATGTTTTCTTCTAAATACATATTTTTTTCCATGTTATCCTCCTTTATTTAGAATTTAATTCCTTCCTCTCTCATTGCATCAGCTAGTACTTGAACACGTCCATGATATTTTGAACCACCTCTATCAAATGCAATTTCAGTTATTTTTAACTTTTTAATCTTTTGTGCAATATCCTTACCAACTTTAATTGCATTTTCTTTGTTTCCATTCTTTAAATCTAAAGAAACAGATGATGAAGAGGCAATTGTTTTTTGTTCATTCATGTCAATTAATTGAACAAATATATGAGCATTGGTTTTTGTAACTAATAATCTTGGTTTGTTAGAATCAATACTCTTTAAAAAATTCAAATTTCTTTTTTGTCTTATCAATCTTTGTTTATTCTTATCAAAATTTAATCTTTTCATACCATTTACTCCTTAAATTATTTTTCAGCCTTCTTACCAACTTTTCTAATAATTTGTTCATTCTTGAATAAGATACCTTTCCCTTTATATGGTTCAGGTGGACGATATCTTCTAATAATTGCACAAAATTCACCTACTTTTTCTTTAGAACAACCTATAATAGATAATTCAGTTTGGTTTGGAATTTCAACTTTAATACCTTCAGGAATTGCTAATACCACAGGATGAGAGTATCCTAATGTTAATACAAGATTTTTTCCTTCTTGTTTTACTTTATAACCAACACCTTTTAGAACTAATTCTTTCTTGAATTCTTGAGAAACTCCGATAATAGCATTTGCTATATTTGCATTAATAGTTCCATGAAGCATTTTAGTTTCCTTGTCTTCATTTAATCTTCTAACAGTAATTGCATTATCTTGGTTAACAACACTAACTAGATTTGGATTAAACTTTACATCAATCTTTCCTTTTGGTCCATTAATATGAACTATGTTTGATTTCACATCAACACTTAAACCAGTTGGAATCTTTAAAACTCTATTTCCTATTCTAGACATAAAACCTCCTTATCAAACATAGGCAATGATTTCACCACCTACATTTTCCTTTCTAGCTTGCTTATCAGTCATCACACCTTTTGATGTTGAAACTAATGCTATACCTAATCCATTTAAAACCTTAGGTAATTTAGTTGCTTCAGAGTATATCCTTAAACCAGGTTTTGATATTTGACGTAAACCATGAATAGCAGATGATCTATTTTTGTATTTAAGTTTAATATCTAATAGTTTTTTTCCATTATCTTCAACAACAGAAAAATCTTTAATAAATCCCTCATTCTTTAAAACATTTAATATAGCAATCTTTAAGTTAGATGAAGAAACAACAACTGATGCTTTATAAACTTTTTTAGCATTTCTAATTTTTGTTAATAATTCTGCAATTGGATCTATATGCATGTTCTACCTCCCTTACCTATCATGATGCTTTCTTAACACCAGGAATCGCACCTTTGTATGCTAAATCTCTAAAACATAATCTGCAAATACCAAATTTTCTCATTACTGCATGCGGTCTTCCACATCTAACACAACGAGTGTAGTTTCTTACAGGGAATTTTTGATGTTTTTTTTGTTTTTCAATTAATGATTTTTTTGCCATATTATTTGTTAACCTTTCTTATAGGAGCACCTAATTTTAATAATAAACTTAAAGATTCATTGTTGTTGTTTGTATTAGTTACAAAAGTTACATCAAAACCTCTAATTCTTTTTACATTATCATAAATAATTTGAGGAAAGATAATTTGTTCTTTAATACCGATTGTGTAATTACCTCTACCATCAAATGAATGTGGGTTCAATCCTCTAAAGTCACGAACTCGTGGTAAAGCAACATTGAAAAGTAAGTTTACAAATTCTCACATTTTTTCTCCTCTTAATGTAACTTTACAACCAATACCTTGACCTTCTCTAACTTTGTATGTAGCAATTGATTTTTTTGCTCGTGTAATAATTGGTTTTTGTCCAGTGATTGCTTGCAACTCATTAACAGCTAATTCAAGATTCTTAGCATCTTGTGCTGCATCACCAATACCTGCATTGATAACCACTTTTTCTAATTTAGGAATTTGCATTGGAGATTTGAAGTTAAATTCTTTTTGTAATTCTGGAACTATTTGTTTAATGTAATATTCTTTTAATGTACTCATATTTTATTATTTTCCTTTCTCAGATAAATTTGTTCCAGATAATTTTGTGATTCTAACTTTTTTATTATCCTTAGTTTTTTCATACTTAACTTTAGTTTTTGCACCCTTGCCTTTTGGATCAATTAGGGCTAATTTACATAGTCTAATAGGAGCATCAATTTCAACAATACCACCTTTTTCGTTTTCTTGGTTCGGTTTTACATGTTTTTTAATCTTATTAACACCTTCTACAATTGCTGTGCCTTCTTTTGGGAAAACACTTAGAACAATTCCTTCAGATCCTTTTAATTTACCAGATATAACTCTAACTTTATCGCCTTTAATTATTCTATTCATACATCCTCCTATAAAACCTCTGGTGCTAATGAAACTATTTTTGAATAGCCTTTATCTCTTAATTCTCTAGCAACTGGACCGAAAATACGACTTCCTCTAGGTGATTTATCTTCTTTGATTAACACACAAGCATTTTCATCAAATTTTAAGATAGCTCCTGAGCCACGGTGAACACCTTTTTTTGATCTAACAATAACTGCTTTAAAGATTTGACCTTTTGTTATTGGACCACCAGGTTGACATTTTTTTACTGAAACAACCACAATATCACCAATGAATGCATATCTTCTTTTTGAACCACCAAGAACTTTAATTACACCAACTTCTTTAGCTCCAGTATTATCGGCAACTTTTAACCTTGACATATGTTGAACCATAATTTATCTCCTTTCTCCTTAAATTCCTATTTAGCTTTTTCAATAATCCTATTTAATCTAAAAAATTTAGTTTTTGATAATGGTCTTGTTTCAATTATTTCAACTTTATCATTTACATTACATTCTTGTTTCTCATCATGTGCATGATATTTTTTATGAGTAATAACAAGTTTTTTATACAATGGATGTTTTGATTTTCTTTCCACCATAACTGTAATTGTTTTGTTCATTTTAGTTGAAACAACAATACCAACAAGTAATTTCCTACGATTTCTTTCAACTTTTTCCATTATTTACCACTTCCTTTCTTAGAAGATTTTTTTGCAACTTGATTTGTAATATTATTATTTCTTTCATTTAAAATTGTTAAAGATTTTGCAATTGTTTTTTTAATTTCTTTTATTCGATGAGTTTTTTCAGCCTCACCATTAGCAATGTTAAATCTAATTTGTAACAATTGTTCTTTACATTTAACAACTAAATCACATAGTTCTTCATTTGATTTATTTCTTAATTCTTTAGCAACTATAGACATGATTAGTTATCTCCTTTCTTAACAATTTTTCATGAAGTACATAATTTGTTACCAGCAGCTCTTAAAGCATTTTTCGAAAGTTCATCAGAAATACCAGCAACTTCAAACATAATAGTACCTTCTTTAACAACAGCAACTCATTTTTCTGGAGAACCTTTACCAGAACCCATTCTAACTTCTAGTGGTTTTTTAGTCATTGATAGGTGTGGGAAGATTCTAATTCACATTTTTCCAGTTTTACCAAGTCTTTTTGAAATAGCAATCCGTGCAGCTTCGATTTGTTTTGTATCAATTCATGCACCTTTTGTAGCCATTAATCCATATTCTCCAAAGGAAACATAAGTGTTACCTTTTGCTTTACCTTCATAACTAATTTTGTGTGGTTTACGATATTTTGTTCTTTTTGGTTGTAACATAAACTATTCCTTTCCTTTCTTAGACTTAGTATTTGTGTTTGGTTTAACAATTTTTGTTGCTGTTGATGGTTGTGTTAGACACACTTTTGAAATTTCACCTTTTTTGAAAATTTCGCCACGATTAACTCAAACTTTTACTCCGATAATTCCATATGTTGTATGTGCTTCTTCTAAAGCATAATCAATGTCAGCACGTAATGTAGATAAAGTTATCACACCTTCAGAATAACCTTCCTCTCTAGCCATTTCAACTCCACCTAATCTACCAGATACTCTTGTTTTAATACCAAGTGCACCAGCACGCATTGCTTTTTTAATTGCTAACTTTTGTGCAGTTCTAAATGAAACTCTTCTTTCAATATCATCGGCAATTTCTCTAGCAAGGATTCTTGCATTAACATAAGTGTTGATTATAGGAATAATATTTAAATGAATTTTTATTTGTCTTCCAACAATTTTTGCAATTTCAAGATTCATTGCTTGTTGTACATTTGGTTCTGACAAAACACCAGGTTGAGAACTATGAATAAATAAGAAAATTTCTTTTTTATTTCTTTCAATCTCAACGTTATTAATAACAGCTAATTTATATTTTTTAATTAAATGCTTTCTAATCTTGTCATCTTGAACCAATCATTCAGCTGTTTGCTTATCACTTGAAGCGATTCACCTTGTTTGTCACTCTTTATAAATACCAAATCTTAAACCATTTGAATTAACTTTTTGACCCATATATTACTCCTTACTTTTTCCTTCTGTTTTTGCTTTAGTTGATGATTTTGCTTTTGAATTAATCTTTTTTTGTTTCATAGCAACCAATTGGTCTTTTCTTTCATTTGCATTATCACTTAAATGAATTTCAATGTGTGTAGTTCTTTTTAAAATCATATCTGCTGAACCTCTAGCTCTTAGCATGTTTCTCTTTCATGTTGGACCTTGGTTAGCAAAAATATTGTAAACATATAATTTTTCACTATTCATAGAGTGATTATGTGTTGCATTAGCAATTGCACTTGAAAGCAATTTCTTAATAATTGGAGCAATTTTTTTATTTGTGTTACTTAAAATAATTAATGCATCCTTAATTGGTTTGTTTCTAATTAAATCACAAACTAATTGAGCTTTTCTATGTGAAATCCGAATGTTTCTTTGAATAACTTTACAAATCATAAAAATCCTCCATTAATCCCTTTTTGCCTCAGTGTGTTGTTTAAACACTCTAGTAGGAGCAAATTCTCCTAATTTTCTTCCAACCATATCTTCTGTAACATAAACCTTGATAAAAGACTTTCCATTATGAACTTCGAATGTTAGACCAACAAATTCAGGAAAGATTGTACTTCTTCTTGATCAAGTTTTGATTGGTTTCTTTTTTTCTGTTGCATTCATAGCAACAACTTTTTTCATTAAACTAGCATCAACAAATGCACCTTTTTTTGAACTTCTCGACATAAATTAACTCCTTACTTTCCTCTTCTTCTAATAATCAATTTTGTTGATGGTTGTTTTTGTTTTCTAGTTTTAACACCCATATGCCTCTTACCTCATGGTGTTCTTGGTGCATCCATACCAATTGGTTGTCTACCTTCACCACCACCATGTGGGTGATCATTAGGGTTCATAGCAGAACCTCTAACTGTTGGCCTAATACCTTTGTGTCTATTTCTACCAGCTTTTCCGATGTTAACTAAGTTGTGGTCTTCGTTTGAAACTTCACCTATTGTTGCTCGACATTCTTTTCTAATTTTTCTCACTTCACCAGAAGACATTTTACATACAATAAATTTACCAGTTTCATCTCAACCAAGAATTTGAATACTTGTACCAGCACTTCTTGCTAATTGACCTCCATGACCTGGAATCAATTCAACATTGTGAACTAATGTACCTTCAGGAATAAATTCTAATGGTAAACTATTTCCTAATTTAATATCGATATTTTTATTGCCAGAAACTATCTTATCACCAACTTTAATTCCTTTTGGTGAAATAATATATCTCTTTTCACCATCCTCATAATTAACTAAAGAAATAAAAGATGTTCTATTTGGATCATATTCAATTGTTTTAATAGTTCCAATTTTGTTATCCTTATCTCTCTTAAAATCAATAATTCTATATTTACGCTTTACACCACCACCATGATGTCTTACAGTAATTTTCCCTTGATTATTTCTTCCTGATTTTTTCTTTAGAGTGACAAGCAATGATTTTTCCGGTGTAGATGTTGTCAAAACACTCTTATAATCAATCATTATTGTTTGTCTAATACCACTACTTCTATTTTTTATTCTTCTAACTGCCATAATTGCCTCCATTGCTTTTCGACATTTTCTTATTTACCTTTTGCTTGCTTTCTAATAGGTTTAGATTTTGCACTTGTATTTTTTTCTACTTTATCAGATTTAATCTCTTTTTGTGGTTTTACTAAATCTTCTTTTTTAGTAGTTGATTGTTTTTTTGCTGGAAAATCTTTATCATTTTTATTAGAAGTATCAGCTCCTTTAGCTGCTTCTTCAATTTCATCCTTTGTAATTGCAATTTGCATACCTTTAGGAAGAATGATGAATGCAAGTTTAAATTGTTTTGTTCTTCCAGGTTTTGCTGTACCATTTCTAAAAGATTGAGATTTTCTATTCAAAACATTTATCTTTACAGGGTCAACTTTGTATATTGACTTGAATGCTTGTCTAATTTGAATTTTTGTTGCACGACGATCAACAATGAAAGAAAGACAAGAATTTTCTTGAAACTTTCTAATTGTATAAGATTTTTCAGTATGATAAGGTTTAATAATTACATTAGATAATTCCATTATGCATATACCTCCTTCATTTTAGAAAATGTATCTTCTTGTGCCACAATAATTGATGTATGCATTAAATCTCTAACAGAAACACGATTTCATTTCTTTGCTACAACTCGTGGAATGTTATTTGTTGATAGTTGGATATTGTCATCTTCATTTGTGATAAATAAAACTTTTTTACCTGTAAAATTTGCAGTTTTAATAAAGTTTGCAAATGTTTTTGTTGATGGTTTATCAAGTTTTATTTTATTTTCCAAACTAAATAATTGCTCATCATTTAACTTAATTGATAATGCTGATTTGAAAGCTAATTTGAAAATTTTAGAATTAACCTTTTTAGTATAGTTTCTATTTGGCTTTGGACCAAAAGCAATACCACCACCTACTCAATGTGGATTTCTAGTTGAACCAGTTCTAGCTCTACCTGTATGTTTTTGTCGTCATGGTTTTTTACCACCACCACGAACTTCACCTTTAGTTAATGTTGAGTGGGTACCTTGTCTATTTGAAGCATTTTCAGCAATTACACAATCAAACATTGCTTGTTTGTGTGGTTTTTTTACAAATAGTGAATCATCAACAGATGTGTTACCTTTTACATTTCCACTAATATCTAATAATTTAATAGATGTAGCCATTATTGTTGTCCTCCTTCACTGCTTTCAACAGTTTGTGTTTCTGCTGGTTGACTAGCTTCAACATTAACTGGTGCTGGTTCTTTTTGTTCAACCTTAATATTTGTTGAGATTAATTTAATATCATTTTTTTGATCAGCTTTTTTCTTTGATAATTTAATATAAACAGTTCCTTTCTTATTTCCAGGAATAGCACCTTTAATTAATAAAATGTTTTTATCCAATAAAACATCAAGAATTAATAAGTTTTGGATTGTAACATTTTCATGTCCATAATGACCAGGTAATTCAGTTCCTTTAAATACTCTTTGTGCTTGGCTACCACCACGACCACCAGAAATAGAACCAACATATCGATGTGGATATCCAGCACCATGACCTAAAGGACCAATTGCAAAATTATGTCTTTTTATTGAACCAGTAAAACCATGTCCTTTAGTTACACCTTGGATGTCAACATATTCGCC
Source organism: uncultured Mycoplasmataceae bacterium (assembly GCA_949288005.1). Lineage (GTDB taxonomy): Bacteria > Bacillota_I > Bacilli_A > Mycoplasmatales > Mycoplasmoidaceae > Mycoplasma_L. The sequence continues at coordinate 25,437 of CASEIK010000051.1, forward strand.
TTTTTTAAAAATATCAACCTTTAATTCATCACCAACATTGCAATCTAGAACATTTCGAAATTCTTTAATGTATCTTTTTGGGTCAGAATTATATTTCTTAAATTGACCAATTAAAGGTTTAGATAAATTCTTTTCTTTAATTGTTTCATATCCTAATGTAACAGCATTGTAACCATTTTTTTCCTTAGTTTTTACTTCCAACACTTTATTAGGTTCTACATAAACTATAGTAACTGCATGCACTCTACCTTGCTCATCAAACAAATTTGTCATTCCAACTTTTGTACCAATTAATGCTTTCATTTTCTTCTCCTTAAATAATTATTAAAGTTTAATAAAAATTTCAACACCTGTTGGAATCACAAGACGCTTTAAGCTATCAATAGTTTGAGCTTGAGCATTATCTAGAATGATAAGACGCTTGTGTGTCCTTCTTTCGAATTGTTCTCTACTTGATTTGTTTACATGCGGTGATCTTAGAATTGTAAAAACTTCTTTTTTAGTAGGTAAAGGAATTGGTCCTCTAACTGTGGCATTTGTAGATTTTGAGATTTCAACAATCTTTTTCACATATTGATCCAATAATTGATGGTCATATGAAACTAATTTAATCCTAAGTGCTTGATTCATTTGTTGTCCTTTCTATAAGCTGAATCTGTTTTTTATTTAGTTACCTGATACTAGACAACTACTTTTGGTGTATCAGCAATCTATACAAAAAACATATTTATTATACTATATATTTTAAAAAATATATTATTTTGATAAAAAATAGTCTATTTTGTTAATAATTTCGGAAAATTTAATAGGATAATTGATGATTTAGACACTAAAAAGAATAAAAATAACCAAATAATATGAAAGTATTATAATAAGTAATAATTAAAAACCAATGCTATTGGATAGGAAATTATGGTTATTGCTACATCAATAAGAAAAGAAAAC
>CASEIK010000052.1 GCA_949288005.1 uncultured Mycoplasmataceae bacterium
TTTTTTAAATTTATCATTATAAGTTATATTGTTTCAAATCCCATTATTTTTAATGTCTAATATTGTATTATCTAAATATAAATGATTGAATTTTGTTCAATTACAATTAATATATTTAATTAGTTATATTCAATCAACAAGTTTATGTTTTAATTTAGATATATTTTCATTATTTTTTAATAAATCATTAATTTCAAATCTTAAATTATGAAGTAGGGATTCATAATTTTCAATACAATATATATCTTCATCGATATATTCAATATTGTTTAATAATTTATTAAAAGAATTATTTATATCATTCATAGTTATATAAACATTATAAAATTATTATTATCAGACATTTTTACACCTTCGATTAAATTAATTATATAAAATTATTTTAATTTAAATTAAAATACATATTAATTGTAATTCTTATTTTAACGATTTTCTATCTATATAAATAATATAAAAAGTTAAATAATAATAATTTTAGGAACATCTCTAAAAGTGAGCTATACAAAAAAATTTCATCATTAACACAAACTCAATTAAAAAACATTGGGATAACAGATGCTGAAATTAATTATTTAAAAAACAGAATAACAAATGATAAATTAGGTTTATTTTTAAATTTTGAAGAAAAAGATGAAATATTAGAAAATAATTATTTTGGATTAGAAGAAGTAAAAAGATTACATATAAATCAAAAAAATGAAAATAACAATTTATTGATTGAGGGTGATAATTATTATGCTCTAAAAGCACTAAAATTAGCAAATATTAAGGTAGATGTAATTTATATTGATCCACCTTATAACACAGGAAATAAAGATTTTATTTATAATGATGATTTTGTCGACAAAGATGATAAATTCAAACATTCTAAATGATTATCTTTTATGAAGAAGAGATTAGAATTAGCAAAAGAATTACTTGCTGATGATGGTGTTATTTTTGTTTCCATCGATGATAATGAACAGGCATATTTGAAAGTGTTGATGGATGAGATATTTGGAGAAGAGAATTTTGTAAATATACTTAACTGAATTTCAAATAAAAAAGGAAGACAAATTAGTGGTAGACTTTTTTCAAAAACATATGAATACATTTTAGTTTATTCTAAATCTGAAAATTTCAAAGAACATGAAATAGATAGAAAATTTGCTGAAAAAATAATGCCTAATATTTATGATAAAAAAGAATTAAATATATTAGAAGATCAAAAATCAAAGTTTATAATTCAAAATGAACTACACAATACAAATATTAATAAATTCAATATAAAAACACGTCCAAATTTATTTTTCCCAATCTATACTAATGGTATTGAAATATCAACAATTATAAAGGACAAATATATTAAAATCGTTCCTCCAAAAAATGCAGATGGAACTCAAGGCGTTTGAAGATGATCAAAAGAAAAAGTCGAAAAAGATAAAGATGATCTTTACATTGTTAAGAATAATGATAAATTTTATATTTTTACTAAAAAAAGAAATTTGAATTATTCTACAAAAGATGTAATTTTATCTAGTTTAATCACAACTAAATCAGGGTCAAATGAATTAGATAAATTAAAAATTAATTTTGATTATTCAAAACCTTCTTTACTAATTAAATTACTTTTAATGAATAGTAATAAGAATATTTCAATTCTTGACTTCTTCGCAGGTTCAGGAACAACTGCTCAAGCAGTTATGGAACTTAATGAAGAAGATGGTGGAAATCGCAGATTTATTCTATGCACTAATAATGAAAATAATATTGCAAGAGATATTTGTTGAGAAAGAATATATCGTGTAATTAACGGAGAGGGTTCCAACAAAGAAAAAATAGAATGAAAATATTCAGATAATAAGAAATCATTAAAAAATAATTCTATGAAATATTTAAAAGTCAAAGCTATTAATAAAATAGATGGAGAATATGAAGAAATTAATAAAATGAAGCCATTATACAAAGAAGAATTTAATAAAGATTTAACTATAAAGGATTTAAAATAATGGCACAATGTTATAATTTAAAAAAAATATTTGATATTAAAAAAAATCAAAAAAAATCTAGTGAAATATTAACAAAACTAATTGATTTTTTGGTTCTAATGTTAATGAAAATACAGAATAAAAAAATTTATGTATGAGCTTATGGTAAGTATTTATATTTTGATGAAAGCTTAGAAAATATTGTAAAAAAAAATAGTCTCCTTGATTATAGTAGTTTTTCTAGAGATTTTGTTGCAAATTTGTGCGAAGTAATTTTAGGTAAAAAAAGGGATAAAAATTCAGAATCCTCTTTTGTTTATTATTTCGAAATAGACGAGTTTGATTGTATTCTAAAGAAATTAAATGAAAATATGCTTATAGATTTGTCTAATATTTTATTAGAAATAATATTCAGTTTAAGTGCTAATGGTTTTGGTTCAAAAATCATTTTCGATCCATATAAATTTGAAATAAAAAATTTCAATATGGAAGAATTTAAATTAATTATTGACATATTAAATAGTTTTTTAATATCATTCGATGAAAAGAAAAAGATATTGATTAAAATTAATGAAAAATTAATGCTTGAAAATATAAATAATGAAACACTAGATAGTATTATTTATGAATATAAAAAATCAAATAAATTTTTAGAAAAATATAAAACATTTTCGTTTTTAGCAAAAGAATATATTTACCCAATATTGAATAATAGTAAATTTAAAGAATGAATGAATATTTTAAAAATTTATTTTTCAAATGGATTTATAAATAATTTAAAAAATGAATGTAATGGTTATTTTAGACATTCTATTAATGATAGTGGAAAAACTCAAAAAACAGAAGAATGAGAAAAATTAAGTGATGAAGAAAAAATATCAGTAATGAACAAAACATTAATAACATATTTATTCATTTTTTCTATTTTAACTGATCATGGGAAGGATATTAATAAGTTAAATAAGGATAGTAAAAATGAATAAAAGAATACTATCATACCAATCTAATGCAGTCAATTTTGCGATTGATTATTTACAAAAAAATAAAGAATTTAATCTACAATCTCCAACGGGTTCAGGAAAAACATTCATAATTGCTGAAATGATAGATCAATATTTGGAAAATGAATTTTTAAATTCAACTCCTACCACATTTATTTTTATCGCCCCATCAACTGGTGCTTTAGATTATCAAGGATATGAAAAAATTACTTCATACTTAAATAAAGATTGAGTGAAAGGTTATTGAACTCAATATATTGGAACATCAAAAGAAAAAACACAATCTAAGGCATATTTACAAAACATAGAATATTTTGAACCTAATAAAGTTTATTTCTTTGGATGACAAATGTTTAAAAAAGGGACAAATATAACTGCAATTGATTCAGAAAAAAATGATATTTATAGAGTTATCAATAATACAAAGGACAGAAATATTAATATTGTTTTAATAATTGATGAAGCTCATAGAGAAATAGTGAATTCTACAAATGATATTAATACAAAGAATATCATTATTCAAGATTTAGATCCATACAAAATTATTAAGGTATCTGCAACATTAAAAGAAAAAGATTTTAATGTCGATTATGAAATCACTTATGATGATGTTAGGAGCGAATGTGCGATTAAGAAAAATGTAGTAATTTCGTCATTGAATAACAAAATTAAAGATATAGATAAAATGTGTGAAGAAGAGCAACTAATTATTTCTGCTTTAGAGAAAAGAGAAGAAGTAAAAGAGGTTTATAAAAAGAAAAAGATTGACATGAATCCATTAATCTTGATTCAAATACCAGATAATGTAAATATTGATAAAGATATAAGTACTGAAAAACAATTATTAGATAAGATAGAAAATATATTAGAAAAAAGGGGTTACAAAAAAGGGTATAACTTCGCCATCTGGTTGAATGATAATAAAACAATAAAAAATAAGAATGATTTAATAAATGATATGTCCTCAATAGATGTTTTAATTTTTAAAACAGCTTTAGCTACTGGTTGAGATATTCCTAGAGCTAATATTCTAGTAAGAATTAGAGAGGCCAAAAGTAAATCCTTTAATATTCAAACTTTAGGTCGTATTTTAAGAAATCCATTATTTAAATATTATGATAATGATCTAATTGATAATGCATTCGTTTTTACTAGAGATGAAAAGTACAAAGAATTTATAAAAGAAGATAGTAT
>CASEIK010000053.1 GCA_949288005.1 uncultured Mycoplasmataceae bacterium
ACACTTACCTTTTAGCAACTCATTGTTTGAAAATTCTTTAATTTGATTACATTTTATTAATTGCATAAGTTTGTTTCCTTTCTGTTTTTAATTACACAAACTCATTATAAATTGCTTCGCAAAAACACGCTCCCAAATTCATCATTTCGCCATCTATCAGGGAGTTTCAGCAGGGTAATTTTTTTAAAATCAATAAATTTGCAAAACAAAATAAACCTTTAAAAGGTCAAAACAATTATAAATACTGACATTTACCAGATTTACCACACAGAGAAATCTTAGAAGCTATGTAGTACTTGACATTGACTGCATTTGCCGCAAAAACTATAAGAAATAATTTACTGATGTCTATATGTTTTGCGTATAACATCAATCATTGTTTAAGCTTCTAAATCCTTTTATTACATCAAGTCTATCATATTATTAATTCTAATCAATTTATCTAAGTCGCAATTATGTAGCTTAGTATTAATTAGCTCTAGTACCTTGTCTAGATTTGCCTGCGGTTCAGGTAAAAGTAATTTAACAGGTTGAATATGGAATACTTCACAGATTTTATCTATCGTTTCAGCAGTTGGCAAGTATCTATTATGTTCAATATTTCTGTAACCTTGCACACTCATGCTAATCTTTTCCGCGAACTGTTCTTGCGTAAGTTTATTTGCAGTTCGTAAACGCTTAATACCATTAGTTATTAATTCTTGGTAACTCATAGGTACAATTCTATACAACTACTTTAAAGCTAATATTGATTTGATTATAGTAGAAATACAACGGAGTTCTCTTTGATTCATAGAATTAAGCAAATCCATAATTTCGGTGCTATCACCGCCTAAAATTTCACCGAAAACAAACAGCTTGTATACAGGAATGCCAAGAGCCTTAGCGATAACCGGAAGTTTATTAAATGTAACCGAGTTATGTCCATTCTCCCAGTAACTTACAGTCTTTGTTTCTACACCCACCGCACTGGCTAACTCCTCTTGCGTTAACCCCGCAGATGTTCTCAATTCTTTTAACCGTTTCGCAAATTTCTTTCTAAAATCTGTCATAAATTGATTATGGAATTATTGAAGTAAAATTGTAATCCAATATTGAACTATTTATATGCTTCAAAATAGTACTTTTGGATAATACACAATATAGCTAACCCCACATATAATAGTCCAATGAAGCTTAGAGAATTGGAAAATTTTGTCTTAATAAGGATAGCTTAATAATGAATGCTAAAACGTGTTTTTTTATAGGAAGCAGGCACGCACCAAGTCGTATTCAACCACAACTTGCTGAGGCTGTTGACAAACAGATTATAGAATATGGTGTTACGACTTTTACAGTCGGTCACTATGGCTCATTTGATTCTTTAGTTATAGGTGTTTTAAATGAAGCAAAGAAACAATATTCACACATTAAATTATATCTGCTTGCACCTTACGCACTCAATCAGAATAGAGAAGCTCCTGAAGGATTTGACGGAACTTTTTACCCTGAGGGCTTGGAATTTGTGCCTAAAAGATATGCTATTGTGCACGCAAATCGCTATATGATACAGCATAGTGATTATTTAATAGCTTATGCTCATGGTGTTGGTAACTCTCGAAAGATTGTAGAGTACGCTCAAGGTCGAGAAAAAAAAAGGGTTAATTAAAGTTACTCTATTGTAACAGGCATTTACTGCAAAATCGTTATGTAATATTAAAAGTTAAAGATTGATTGGATTAACTTTTTTGTGTATTGTTATAATGTTATCTGCAAGTTCTATAATCGGTCTAAGATGTGAAGTTGTTAATATTTGAATGTTTTGAGATTTTTCTTTTATAATTTTGACATGTTCAGGTATATTCTCAAATATTTCAAGGCACTTCTCATTATCTATAATTTCAATATTTAAGTTCCTCAAAAATTCGTTAGCTTTTTCTTTTGTTGAAAGTTCTCCATTTATATAATAAATACTCTTTGTAACTCCCGATGAATACCACTTTAAGATTCTCTCAATTGTATCATTAGCATCTGTTATTAATTTAACTTTTACTGCCTTGGAAAAATCATAATTATGGAAGAATTGTTCGTTATTGGATACTCGTTTATCTTTTTTCCCTTGAAGAAAATTTATGCTATCTAATATATTAGACTTTCCAACTCCATTTTTACCTTGTAAAACATTTATACCATTATGAAAATTAAAGATTTCTTTTTTTGAGATTGTTTTAAAATTTTCTATTTCTAATTGTTTTATAAACATATTTTTCCCTTTCTTATTCTTTATAAATATATTATAACAAACCTTCCCAAAATACGCTCCCAAATTCAT
>CASEIK010000054.1 GCA_949288005.1 uncultured Mycoplasmataceae bacterium
CCATAGAATCTAATTTTAATGATTTTGCTAATTCTAAATATTTATTAGCATCAAATTCTTTTTTTGACATAAAAACTCCTTAATAAAATTTTACTTTTTATTTTAGAGTTTCCCCAAAACTTAATACATTACCGATTTTAGTGATGAAATTAAATTTGATTAATTTTATTTACAAATCATATCTGACAATTTAATAATTTCAGGTATTCTAAATTCTTTAAGTATATATTTATTGTGATTTATTTCTTTTTTTTCTTTATTTTTTATATCTTCAAGAAAAGATTCCTTTATTTCATTTTCTAAGTAATTATAGAGAGTTTTTATATTTTTAACATTATTATCATTTATTTTGCTATTTGATATTAATATTAAGTTGTTATGAAATACCTTATTTCTTAATGTTATTATTTTTTTTATGGCTTGTTCTTCTGAGGTATCTATAAGGTTCAAATTCTTTGATAATTCTTTTAATTCTCAGAATGTTAATCTATATATATTAGATATTGTTTTTTGACCCAATTTATATTTATTTATAATTCTTGCTCTAATCATCTCCTCTACATATGAAATAAACTTATATAAAATATCTCTAATTCTTTTATCATAAATAAAAATAGAAGATAAGGTTTCATAATGCACTTCTAATGCATTTTCCTTAATGAAATCTAGAATACACAGATAAACGTTTATCCCTTTATTATTAATTCTTTTTATTAGATCATTCTTTTCTTCTTCATTATTAAATTTTATTTTCTTTATAAATTTTTTGATTTTTACCTCTATTTTTATTTCTTCTGAATTTCTTAATTTATCCACCAGTTTAGTAAACTCATCATTTTTATTATTTTTCATAGTTTTATTCCAATTCTTCAATTGTTTCTTTAAAAATAGAAATTGATTTTCTCTTTTCGTTTTTTGTTAAATAATAATTCTTTTTATTAAGGTATTTCTCTTTAAAATCTAATCAACATATTTTTCTTAATTTTCTAAATCTTTTATTTAATTCACTATGATCTTCTTCTTGATTTCATATAAAAATATTATTTTCTTTATCAAATTTAATAATATTCATAACATCTTCTATTTTTTGAATAATTGCTACTTGAAGTATAAAAGATATATGATTATTTATTTCAGTAGAATACGATTTTAATTCTATAACACGAGAACCATTGTTCATTTTATGAAATCCATGATAATTAGCAAATTTTTGAAATGAATTAAAAAATTTTTTTCTAATTTCTTCAGGATCTTTAATATTGTTTTTATTTTTAACAATTTCAAGTGAATAATCAAAATCATATGGTCCATTACCATTCTTGGTCATTAGTCTACTTTTGCAGCTACCTATTAAATGAATTTTAATATTAAAATTATTTTTTAAATCTTTTTGTACATCGCGAATAATTCCTAAACACTTTTGTACGGGTTCACTATATTCACTTCTTTTTATATATTCATACATAAAAACCCCTTTATAATATATTATTAATAAATTATATATATTTTATTAATAATGGTAAATGATGTTTTAACTAAAGTTTTAGAATTGATAGAAAATGATATTTCTAAGTATCATAAATTAATAGATAACTTTAAAAAAGACTATGATTCTTTTTCCATAGGAATTTTCTCAGTTTTCACTAATATTAAAATTAATTCTTCAATTTTAATAGAAACATCACAAAAAATATATAACTTAATTTGTAATTCAGATTTTTTTAAAAATATTGAAAATAAAATTATCAATAATCATTATTTTAAAGATAATAAAATGATTGAATGTAAAATGTGTGGCAAAATAAAGAAAATAGAATCATCGTGAGTTTTTTATAGTGGTTATTTTAGGAGTGGAAAATTATTTTGTAATTATAAGAATCATTATCATGAGTTTAACAAAAATGTTTTCAATGATAAATTTGAAATTTTTATTTTTAATTTTACTAAAACATTAAACTATTGATTAAATGAATATAGAAAAATTTTAGATTTAATAAATAAGAATCTACATTTTAAGGAAGTGTAGATAGTTTTGGGGAAACTACTTTTAAGGATTAACATTAAAAAGTATAAAAACTATTAATCCTTGATATTAAAATTATAATCTATCATCAAATAGAATTTTTAATTGATTATAAATTATTCCTCAATTCTGA
>CASEIK010000055.1 GCA_949288005.1 uncultured Mycoplasmataceae bacterium
ACTATAAAAGATATCATGTATATATGGAGATGAAAGATAAAAGAACAATTGATAGATATTACACACCAATTTCATCAATATTTGCTATAAGGGAGTACAATAAACATGTGGTTGTGTAAAAAGACTATGATTTAAGCATATTTAGATAATCAAAAAATTAATATGTGTATTATTTAATCAATAATGTATTAATTTGATCAATAAAATTAATGACATTGCTATAAATTAATTCACCATAAACATCAAGATTGGTTGCTTGTGCTAATTGATTAAAATACAATTTAAAATTTTCTAATGAAATATTTCCATTAGTATTACCAATAATTAAGTTACTAAATCACAATTTATTAATTTCTAAATTTGCTTTCAAACCAAAAATGTCTTTAGTCTCTAAAAAATTATAATCATAATCAACATTTAATATATCATCATTACTTCCATCTAAATATTTAACAACAATTTTATTATTTGAATTTATTAAAAAATGTGCAAATTCTTTATTAGTACAAAAAATCTCGTGTTCTTGTTTTGTATTTACATCATAATATTTAATAACATGTTGATTTAATTGATTAAAATCAGCAAAATACAATCTATCGCCTAGTTGTCAAATACCATTGTTAATATATTTGTCACTATTAAGTGTTAGAATGATTTCCTTATAACTTAAATCATAGCTTTAACTATATAAATTTTTAGATCCTTTTTCAAAATAATATCATTTATCATTAATTACTGATTTTCTAATATTAAATGATTTTTTATTGAAAACTACAGTGTTTGCTAGTTCCTGAATGTTATATGTTGTTTCAGGATATGCTTCATATCAATTTTTGTAATAATCTCTACTTGTTGTATAGTTATCATTTTTAAAAGCTATGTAATTTGGATTTACTACAAAATGTGAAAAAGTTGTTATTGTTCTTGATGTATCAGCGGAAGTGAAATCAATATTAAATCAATAGTTACCTATCTTATATTTGTTTCACACATGAGGACCAGCAGATAATTCATTTTCACCACTTCTTAATAAACCGGCTTGAAATTTTGATTCAATGTTAAAACAAGAAAAAAAATAACATTTGCAAACAATGCATAAGCTTCACAAGCACCTCTACCTTTTACTCCACCATAAAAGAAAAGAGCATCTGGATTATTTCTAACACCATATGTCATTCAATCTACTATTTTTTGATATATTCAATAAATATAATTGTAATTATTGCTATTATGTGGTGCATACTTTAAAAATGATTTCAATAATTCAATAATTTGATCATTGTTTTTTCTCAACAACATTGCTTCATGACTTGCAGTTTGTAAAAGTAACATTTGTGATAAACCCAATCTATCCTTAATAATAAATTGTTCAGGCATTGACACTTTTGTAGGGATTCGATAATTAGTGTTATACGCATACATGTCATTAATAAATCAAGCTCATACATCTAGAATTTCAGTAGAAGTTAGATTTAAACTATGAACATCAACTCTAACATCACTTGTATTAATGTCATTCATTTTGGTTTCAAAAATAGTTGTTAGTTTTTTGCTTTTTGCTTTGATCATTTAAATTTAAATCTGAAGTTAAAAAAGAAATATGAATATTTGCTGGTTGAGTTACACTAGTACCTTCTAATCCAATTGATAACTCAGTTTCAATATCCACATTAACTCCATTGCCTGCTGATTTTTGTGAAAAAGTCATCTTTAAATTTGTATCTTTTGAAAATCTAATATTATTAACTAAAAAAGTGTCATTTTTATTTGTAATTGTAAATAAAGATGTATCTGCATTTAAAGTATTTGCTAAACATTCTTTTAAATTCTCTGCAATTGAAAAATCATTACCAAAAAGTTGCATTGAATTAAACAAATTATTTAATTGTTGAATATTATTAGAATTAAAAGTATCTTTGTTGTAAACATTAACGATATTTGATGGCAATTTATCAATCTCAGAATAATTTGTATTACCATTTAATGCCTGGTTAATTTGCTCACGATAGTTATCCTTAATAGTTTTTGCTAGTGATGAATTTTCTTTCAAATAAAATTCATTTTTTATATTTTGATTAAAATCATTAATATTTTTAAAACCATCATAATTAAAATTTCTATTAATATTATAGTCATTTGAATGATTAGAATCTATTAATGAAATTGTAAAGTTTAAACTATGTACATCATCGTTTGCAGTCATCCCATTTTGATCAAAAACAGATAAGTATAATCTAATGTTAGGACAATATTTATTTTTGTACCTATTGATTAAATCATCAGGATTTTTAAAAAAATCAAGAATATCACTTAAATAATTACCATTATTTGCATCATAAACATAGTTACCATAAAAATAAGATGCATAGTAATTGTTTAATCTTTGATGATCTAACTCTAGTTGATTTAAAATATAACTTTTCAAATCATTAAAACTTGGAATTAAAAATGAATTATCATTAGTTGTTTTTAATCTAATTACATTACTATTTTGATCAATAACTCATTGGTTGTTTTCATAAATATATAATTGTTTTTTAAAAGTTATATTTAACAATGTCTTTCCACTACTATCATCTATATCAATACTATCTAATGCAATTGTATTAGGTAAATTATCTAATTGATATGAGACCAAATTATTGTTAATTGTGAATTGAACTTCACACTTTTTAAAAATTTCTAAAAGAAGCATTCTATTATTTGTATATGTTAGATTGGTATTTATCCCACTAATTGGTTGAAAATTATCAAACCAAAGTTGACTATTATATTCAATTGGTTTGCTAAAAATAAATGTTGAATCAATATTATTTTTTTCAAATCCAGACAAAGTAATAATTTCATCATACGATTTTTCATTATATGTACCAAATAGTCTAATGATTAATTGACCATTTGCTTGATTAGAATTGTTTTGAATTTCAATTGCTAAATTTTGATATCCATTATGAGATGTTAATAAAGAAGTTAATAAATCATTTGATAAATTAGTAATATCAGTTGATGGTCGTAAATTTAATAATTCAATAGTATTTTTATAACCACTAGCAACTATACCAGATGTAGTTGTTCCTCCAGCAACATTTAAATCTACAAGATTATTAGGTACAACTGGTTTTTGTTGTTGATTATTCCCTCCATTAGAACAAGATAAAACAATCATTGATACAGGTGTTACAACAACTAATCCAAATAAAAATGCAAGCGCTATTCTAATTGTTTTATTTTTCATTATTAACCTCCCTCAAAATTTAAGGATAATATATTTCTATATTATGATTATCTCATATTTTAATGATCATAGACCTTAATAAAACACTAAATTGTCTATGTTATTAAAAAAATCTTTTAAAAAAAACATTAGTATGTATAATTAGAATATTAATTTAACAATGTGTATGAGAGGTATTAATGATAGAGAAGCTATTGGAAAATGCAAAAGAAATTATTAAA